>NZ_CVLB01000002.1:0-300000 GCF_001049755.1 Brachyspira suanatina
AGCTCTTCTATTTTCCTTTCCAGCTTACTCTTTTCATCGCTCACGCAATGACATATAATAGGAAGTAGATTTTTTTTAGAAGATGTATCAGGATTGCTGCCTATAACAAATCCAAACTCATCGCATTTTGTGCAGTGAGGGTCTTTGCCTTCTCTTGCCGTTTTTTTCAATTCTTCCAAATGTTTTTTATAGCTAAGAAGGCAATAACTGCTATCCGCAATTTGCAATTTTAGCATACGCTTCATTTATATTTCCTCCTTTTTCTAATTCATTTAATAAAGCATTTAATTTATCAAGCCCTCTAGGGATTGCATATTTTTTATTGCTGTCAGTTTTATTTTCTTTGTATGTATTATTTTTTTGATTTTCATTTTTTTGACATAAAGCCATTCTTAATAAATCCTGCATTTTAAGAGAGTATCTTTTATTAAAAGGTAATTTTAAGAAATTAAACTTTACTATAGACAAGGCTTCATCAAAATTGTCATGCACACGTTTTTTGAATATATCAATTAAAAAGCTAGTATATACTTTATGATATTTATGATTTATTTTAACGCCTATTAATTCTTTATGAAGCTCATTATATTTTTCTAAAAACTCCGCTTGCTTTTTATCCTCTTCTTTTTCTTCTGGAGTTTTTTCTTCTTCGCTTTTTTCTTTTTCCTCTTTGATTAATTTCGGAGGCTGTAAAGGTTCGGTGTTTATATCTTCATTAAACAAGCTAGGCTCATCGTATTTCTGTTCAACAGGAGCATCCATATTGCGTATTGCTCTGTCTTCTTCAACAAGCATCTCTATAGCTTTTTTTAATCCTGAGAAATTATATACCGTTCCTGTTCCTGCAAATCTATCACCTATGTAAACATTCCTGCTTGAGAAAGTTAAATAGCCTTTTGAAAACAGACTTTGTCGTTGTCTTGTATAAATGGTAGATGCAGGGTTGATTTCTTTATCTCTGATTTCTTTATCTCTTTTCCAGCTCAAACTCATTACAGCGATTATAAACTCAAACTCGCTTGCAGTAAGTCCTAATCTTTTTCTGTAATAAATTAATGTATTCGGTATAGAGGTAAAACCTCTATCAAGCATAGTATCGCCATACGTTGATATTAAGTATTCGCTTTTTACTTCTGGTGTTTCTGTCATCATACTGCTCCGCATAAATATTTTTTTGATTTGTTTTCAAATGATTTAAATAAATTTCTGATGTATTGATTTGTTATTTTTTTAACTGATGGATAGTTAAAAGATATGCTCAGATTTATATTAAAAAAGTTGTAAAAAAACTTTTTATTTGCTTTTATTTTCGATATTTTTAAAAATTGATTTTGTTTTAAATCTAGTATGTTTTTTACGCATACTAGATTTTTTATTATGTCGATTAGTGGAAATTTTGAAACTCGTACCGCTTTCCATATTCTTTTGAAATTCGTTAAAATAATAATTTTTTATTATTGTTATACTCGCCTTTGCCTATAATAAGCTATTGAGTACACTTACTAGACGGCTTAGGCTTATTTTTATATTTGACTTTATTATATTAAAAATTAATATTTTATATTATTATATATAAGTATTTTACATATGTGCTTTTCAACATAGAAAAGTTGATATATACTCGATTTTTTTTATTTGTAAATAGCCTATAATTAAAATTATTGACTGCTAGTTTATAACTAAAGAATTTAATAACATTAATTTATATATAATTTGTATTAGTAATATAATAAACAATAAAAAAATTTTTATAAAACACATTATAAATGGTTTTTATTTTATAAAAGTATATTTTTTTATATTGACTTTTTATTTTGCAATGATAAAAATTAATTAATAAATAATATAGGAGGATATTATGTCATTATCAGATGATATCAAATCAGGATTCTATTCAAGCATTGGTATGATGCTAAAAGGAAAAGAAAAATTAGAGGAAGCAGCACGCGAATTCATAAAAGATAAGAATGTCAGTGCTGAAGAAGGAGAAAAATTTGTAAAAGAAATGGTTAATAAAGCCAATGAAACCAAAGAAGATGTTTCACAATTTATAGATGAAAGAGTTAAAAAAGTTGTTGATAAAATGGGATATGTAAAAAAAGAAGAATATGATGCTATGAGAAAAGAATTAGATGAATTAAAACAATCTATAAAAAAAGATCAGCAATAATCATATTTTTTAAATAATGGAAAGGAGTTTTTTTATTTATTTAAAATAATTAAACTCCTTATTTTATAAATAGTAATGAGTTATATTTAAAGTGCGGGTGATTAGTAATATGAATAACATGAAATCTATAAACAGGGCGAGAGAAATTATATCTATAATAATAGCTTACGGATTCAGAGATATTATAGCTATAACTCCAATATTAAAAATAATAAAAAATCCAATAGATAAAATTAATATAAAATATAACGGAGTTGATTTAAGAAAATACAGCAAAGCAGAAAGAATCAAGATGGCTTGCGAAGAATTGGGTACAACATTTATTAAATTAGGACAAATACTTTCAAATAGAAATGATATACTTCCAAAAGATATTACAACAGAATTGAGTAAACTTCAAAATCATGTAAAGCCATTCGATGAAAATACAGCGAAAAGCATTATTGAAACAGAATTAGGAGGTAAAATAGAAGATATTTTTGAATCTTTTGAATTGACTCCTAAAGCAAGCGCTTCCATTTCTCAAGTACATACTGCCGTATTAAAAAATGGAGAAAAAGTAGCGATAAAAGTAAAAAGGCCCAATATAGAAGAAAATATACTTACAGATATAGAAATTATAGTATGGCTTTCAAACATAATAGAAAAATATAATGAAGAATTTGCATTAATGCAGCCTCAGAAATTGATAGCAGCATTTAAAGCTCAGCTTATACAGGAATTAGATTTTAATTTTGAAAAAAATAATACTTTAAAATTTGCTAAATTCTTTAAAAATAATAAAAACATAAAAATAGCAAAAGTATATGATGAGTACAGCACCAAAAATATACTAACTATGGAATATATAGAAGGAATAAAAATTTCTGATATTTCAGATGATGATACTAGATATGATAGAAAAAAGCTTGTTTCTATAGGTATAGATGCTGTATTGGAACAGATATTTATGCTTGGTTTCTTCCATGCAGATCCACATCCTGGTAATTTAATGGCTTTAGAAAATAATGTACTATGCTTTTTAGATTTCGGTATGATAGGATTTATTCCTCCGAACTCGAAAGATGCTTTTTCTTCTTTAATTATGAGTATAAGCTCAGCTGATTATTTGGAATTATCTAAATCAATACTTGACTTATGCTATCATGGAGAAATAAGCAATATAGATGAATTTAATATGGCTATATTTATATTAGTAAGCAAATATGTAGATATGCCTTTAGACAATATCAATATAGAAGATGTATTCAATGAACTTATAGGTATAATAAGAGAATTTCGTTTAACTTTACCGAGCAATATTATGCTTTTAATAAAATCTTTAATAGTTCTTGAGGGAGTTGCTAGAAATTTAGATAAAGATGTAAAACTAATAGAACATATTAAGCCTTTTGCATTCAGATATGTAAAAGAGCAGATGAAACCTGATAATTTATTCAAGCAATTTAAAAAGTTATTCTATGATTATAGCTATATCATAAAAGAATTTCCATCTGACTTAGAACATTTAGTATCAGTTATAAAGCAAGGAAGTGTAAAAATTCAGCTTGAACATAAAAAGCTTGAATCATTGGCTTCTACTTTAGATGGTTTAGCAGATAGATTAAGCTATTCTATAGTTTTGGCTTCTTTAATATTGGCTAGCGCGTTAATAATAACAAGCAAAATGCCTCCCCTCTTTCATGGTACATCTGTTATAGGAATGATAGGCTTTGCTTTGTCAGCTATAATGGGATTTATTATGATAATAAGCAGATTTATAAAGAAGTATGTTAAAAAGAATGACTGAAATTAAATTAAGATAAAACAAATAAAAAAGCCCCTTTAATAGGGGCTTAAAAATGCTCCGAGAACAGGGCTCGAACCTGCGACCCGGTGATTAACAGTCACCTGCTCTACCGACTGAGCTATCTCGGATTGTTTTTTAATGTTTAAGTATTATAGCATAAAGTAAAAAAATGTCAATACATAAAACATATTTTTTTATTTATAAGCACTAAAATATTCTAATATTTCTTTATATTTTGCTGATTTATTTCCTGATAAAACAATATATTTATTTAAATATTCATATACATTCTTACCATATTCTTGTTCTTTTTGAGTATCATTTTTCTTTACAGCATCATCAAATTTTTTCTTGTACATAGTTGCCAATTGATAATTAGAATTTGGATCTGCCCTCAATTCCAATGCTTTTTTATATAATTCAATGATTTTATCTTCTTTATATTCTCTCACTAAATACATAGCACCATACATATATACATCACCTAATTTAGGATATGAAGGATGCTTTTTTAATGCGGCCATTCCCTTAGAATCTAATATGTTTATATATGCTTTTAATTTTGTATATGAATTCATACTTCCGTCAAATTCAGATAATGTTCCTGAATATCCTGCTACCCTATCTAACTCTTGATCTTTACTAGGCGTTATAGGTACAGTAAAATCATCCTGAGAAAAAGCTATAATATTACATATAAATAATAAACATATAATTATTTTGTTCATTAATTTTCTCCATTTTTTATAAAATATAGGTATTTACTTATTATCGTAATAATTAAAATCTTGTAAAACTAAAAAAGTAAAAAACTAAATTTAATTGTTGACAATAAAAGTATTTGCTCTATAATATTTCTGACAAATATAAATTTATGGAGATATTTTATGGCTACTAAAAAAACAGAAAAAGCAGCTGAAGATACAATTAAAAAAACAGCCGCTAAAAAATCAGCAACCACCAAAAAAGCTGCTGAAGAAAAAGCAGAAACAGCCCCAAAAAAAGCCGCTGTAAAATCAGCTACAACTAAAAAAACTACTACAGCTGCTGCAAAGAAAACTACTGCTAAAAAAGCACAACAAAAGAAAAAATCTGAAAAAGAAATAGAAGAAGAGATAGAAGAAATAAAAGAAGAAGCAAAAAAAGATGAATACATTCCAGATGAAGTTGATATAGTAAGAGAATTACCTGACAGATATAAAGAAACAAAATTAGTACTTATGATGCGAGACCCTGAATGGTGCTTTTTCTATTGGGATATATCTGATGAAGATATAAATTATCATTCTTTGAAAGGAAAAAGAATATCTGTAAGAATATTCCATGTATTTGGATATGATATTACTAATGGAGAAATCCATAAAGAAATAGAAGTTAATTACATCTATGGTGATAGATATGTTAATTTAGCTATGCCTCATGCTTATTTTATAGGTGAATTAGGATACTATGATGAAAATAACAGATTTATAGTATTAGCTAGAAGCAACATGATTTATGCTCCTAGAGATTCTATGAGTAATGTTTATGATGAAGAATGGATGGTTAATGAAGAGATTATAAAACTTTTAAAATCTCCTAAAGCTTTAAGAGAAAGCTTATCATCTGCTACAATATTTGAACTTATAGATTTAAGAAGAAATCATTTAGCAGGTTCATCATCTTCACTTTTTATGAAAAAAAATTAAGAATATTAAGCGGTATTAATTGATAAATACATAATATTAATTTTTCTGTTTTTGTAATTATTGGACTCTATAAATTAAATATTAATTAATGCCGCTAAAAATAATATATATAGCGGAGAATCTATCAATATAGAAAATAAATGTCTGCTTGTTATTATCTTCTTTTTCATCACAACAAACGAAATTATACTGCTATATACAATAGGAATACAGTATTTCAATTTATTAATTTCTAATGGATACTTACCTATAATAATACCTACCAACATAAATAAAGCTAAAATAATTGGTATTATACCTGTTATAAATGCTAATTTATTGGAATCTATATATGTAGTTAAAGTTACAGCTCCTGCAATTTTATCGCTTTGAGAGAATTTTATTTCTATTAAAGCCTGTCTTATAAACATAAATAAAAATACTAAAAATGTAGAGAATAAATATAAAAATAATTTTTCTTTTAATATATCTCTATGCAAAATGAATATAGAGCCATTTAATAATACAGTAACCGCAACAGATATTACTATAGCTTTAAAAGGTATAAGTTTTTTAAATAATCTAAAGAAAAAAGAACTTTCAAATCTAGATTTATTTTCAAAACTGATATTATACCCCATTCCAAGCAAACTCGAAAGTATTGAAAGCATTAATATACCTACATTAATCTTATAGGCAAAATAAAACATAAGTACAGCACTCATTAATATTAAAAATCTGAAAAATGTTTTATACTCTTGATAAAATAAATATCTTCTTTTATCACTTATTTTTATGGTATAATTACTGTATCCATTTTCTAAACTCATATATAGATAGTATAGAGCTATTATAATACCTATTTGATATTTAAAAGGCTGTGATAATATATCATATACGGCATATGACATTAAAAAGGCACCTACTGAAAAGAATATATAACCATAATTTAAAAAATCAAATATTCTAGATATAAATCTATAGAAATTAGTAGCATATTTATCTTTTATAGTTTGTGCTATATCTTCTATAAGCCAATCCGGAGTGGATGCCCCTGCCATTATACCTATATTTTTATATTTTGATAAATCCATATTATCCAAATCTTCTTTATATTCAACATAAAATGCCGGCTTGATAGAGGCTGCTATATTATATAAATTTCTTGTATTTGAACTTTCAGAACCGCCTATCACAAGAACAACATCATTTCTTTTTGCTATTTCTAATACCTCATTTTGTCTCTGTTCAGTGGCGGCACATATAGTATTTTTAATGATTATTTCTGTATCTTTATATTTATCTTGTATTTGAGTTACATATTTATAAAAAGTAGATTTCTGCAAAGTGGTTTGAGCTACTATTAAAGTTTTTTTAGAATCATTAGGAAGTTTATTTAAATCCTCATCTTTATAAACTACATAAACATCTTCAGCATATCCGCATACGCCTACAATTTCAGGGTGAACAGGATTCCCTATTACAATAACTCTATAACCTAAAGAACTATACTTTTTTACAAGACCTTGAATTTTAGCGACATATTTACAGGTAAGATTTACTATTTTTTTGGCATAACTTGAAAGAGCTTCTCTTCTTTCAGGAGATATTCCATGAGCTCTTACAATAACGGTTTTTCCATCCAAGACAGACATATCCTCATCATCTTCATAAGTTTTAACTCCTATATTTTCCAACATATCAAGAGTTTGAGGATTATGTATTAAATGTCCATCTATATATATTTCACTGTCTTTTTTAGAAGCCTGAGAAAAAGTATTTTCCACAGCATACTTAACGCCATCACAAAAACCAGCAAATTTACCTATATCTACATTCATTGTATTTAGAATTTAAAAGGAGTAATAATATTATTTAGCTTTAGATACTTTATTACCTTTAATACATTTAGTGCAAACCAATGCTTTTCTTACAGATCCGTTTACTTCTATTTTTACATTTTGTAAGTTAGCATTAAAAGAACGTTTAGTCTTTATATTAGAATGACTTACACTATGGCCATTTTGTTTACCTTTACCGCATATTTCACATACTCTTGCCATTTTTTCCTCCAAGAAAAATAATATTATTTAGTTTAGAATTATGATTGATTAATTATATATTAAAAAATCATTTTAGTCAATAAGTAATTATAAAATTATTCATACCTATATTGTTACAGATCATAGAAAATTATATTAAAAAGTATTAAAAAAATAATATAAAAACCAAATTTATGAAACAATTCATACTTTTCATAAAAAATATACTAATTTTATAGCATATTACTATTTTTTTTATGAAATTAGTTTACAAAAAAACTATTAATGATGTATAATATAAGTAATGCACACGGATGCAAAAGTTAATATGAGGTTTAATAAAAATTATTTAAGCGTTTTTTATAATTAGAGATAAGATAAAATTTTAATAAAAAATAAATATAGGAGAGAAAAACATGAGAAACTTAGATAAGTACAAAGGAATTATTCCTGCCTTTTATGCTTGTTATGATGAAAAAGGAGCAATTAGCCCTGAAAGAGTAAAAAAGTTTACACAGCATTTGATAGACAAAGGTGTAAACGGATTATATGTAGGCGGATCTTCAGGCGAATGTATTTACCATAGTAAAGAAGAAAGAAAATTAGTATTAGAAAATGTTATGGAAGTAGCAAAAGGTAAAATTACTATCATAGCACATGTAGGCTGTAATAATACTGCAGACAGTGCTGAATTAGCCGCTCATGCTGAAAAATTGGGAGTAGATGCTATAGCTTCTATACCTCCAATATATTTCCACCTTCCTGACTATTCTATAGCAGATTATTGGAATGATATAAGTGCTGCTGCTCCTAATACAGACTTTATTATCTATAATATACCTCAGCTTGCCGGTGTTGCTTTAAACGTTAATCTTTATAAAAAGATGAGAGAAAATCCAAAAGTTATAGGTGTAAAAAACTCATCTATGCCTGTACAAGATATTCAAATGTTTAAAGATGTTGGCGGTGATGATAGCATTATATTTAACGGACCAGATGAACAATTTGTAGCTGGAAGATTGATAGGTGCTGATGCTGGAATAGGAGGTACTTATGCTGTAATGCCTGAATTATTCTTAGCTGCTAATGACGCTGTTAATAAATGTCAGTTTGATAAAGCAAGAGATATACAATATAAAATAGACAGAATCATATATGCTATGTGCGAATGCCATGGTAATTTGTATGCTGTAATGAAAGCAATACTTAAATTAAAAGGTTTAGAATTAGGCGGAGTAAGAAAACCACTAAGCAATATAATAGATGCTGATAAAGCAAAAATAGAAAAATGTGCAAAAATGATAGATGATGCTATAAACAGTATAAAATAATATCTATATTATAAAAATTATTATAATATATAACCAGTCATTTATTCATATTAAAGTAAATGATTGGTTATTTTATTGCATAAAATAAAATTAAAATCATAAAATAAAAATAATAATATTTCTTTAAATCAGGTATATAATCCAATAATAAAAAACTCAAAAATAAAAAATAATATTAGCATTGATTATATTTAAAATTATAGTATAATCTTTGCTAAATAAAATAAAAGCCAAAATACCTAAAATATAAAATAGGAGAGATATATATGCCACCAAGATCAAAATTAGGCGAAATACCTAGACAAGAAATGCCTACTAGAAGCCCAGAAGAAAGAAGGAAAGACTTTAAAGAAGTTCCTTTAGGATATACTGAAGAGCAAGCATATCAGGAATCTTTAAGATGTTTAGATTGTAAAGTTCCTCATTGTATGGAAGGCTGCCCTGCTAAAGTAAAAATTCCTGAATTTATAGGACTTATAGCAGAAAAAAAATTCTTAGAAGCAGCTAAAAAAATTAAAGAAACTAATGCTTTACCTGCTGCATGCGGAAGAGTATGCCCTCAGGAAGAACAATGTGAACAAAGATGTGTTGTTGGTAAAAAATTTGAACCTGTTGCTATTGGTAAATTAGAAATGTTTGTTGCTGACTATGAAAGAAAACATGCTCAGCATGAGGATCTAAAAGTAGAAAAAAATGGTAAAAAAGTATGTATAATTGGTGCCGGACCTGCAGGTTTAGCTTGTGCTGGAGACTTAATAAAATTAGGATATGATGTTACTGTATTAGAAGCTTTACACACAATAGGTGGTGTATTAATGTACGGTATTCCAGAGTTCCGTCTTCCTAAAGAATTGGTAGCACATGAGGTAGAAAACCTTAAAAAAGATGGTGTAAACTTTAGAATTAATGAAGTTGCTGGTATATCATTAGATTTCAATGAATTAAGAAAGGAATATGATGCTATATTTTTAGGAACAGGTGCCGGACTTCCTGCATTTTTGAATGTGCCTGGTGAACATTTATGCGGTGTTTACTCTGCTAATGAATATTTAACAAGAGTTAATTTAATGGGAGCTTATAAATTCCCTGAAGTAGATACTCCTATTATAAAACATAAAAGAGTAGCTGTATTAGGCGGCGGTAACGTTGCTATGGATGCTTGCAGAACTGCTGTTAGATTAGGTGCTGAAAAAGTATACATCATATACAGAAGAACTGAAAAAGAACTTCCAGCAAGATTAGAAGAAATTCACCATGCTATGGAAGAAGGTGTTGATTTTAGATTCTTAAGAGCTCCTTTAGAAATATTAGGTGATGAAAATGATAATGTTATAGGCGTTAGAACTCAAGTTATGGAACTTGGAGAGGCTGATGCTGACGGAAGAAGAAAACCTGTTGCTGTTGAAGGACAAACAGAAGATATAGAAGTTGATGCTGTTATAGTAGCAATAGGTACTACTCCTAACCCGCTTATAGCTAGAAAAGTTCCTGAATTACAAACTACTAAAAAAGGTACTTATGTTATAAATGAGGAAACAGGAGCTACTTCTATGGAAGGAGTTTTTGCTGGCGGAGATGCTGCTAGAGGTGCTGCTACTGTTATTTTAGCTATTGGAGACGGCAAAAGAGCAGCTGCAGGAATAGATAAATACTTATCTAATAAATAATAATTTGGGTAATAAATATAACAAATATTTTACAAAAAAGAGACTTTATTTTTAAAAAAGTCTCTTTTTTTTATAAAAAACAAATAATCTTATACATAAATAAAGTAAAAAACTATAAAAGCCCTTGACTTTTATACCGTTAATAATAACATAGTTAACATAATTTCATTTTTTTTATATAAAATGTAATTATATTTTTTTCTTATTTTAATAATTATGGTTTTACTTAATTGAAAGCCATAAAATATATTTATAAATACTGGAGGATTAATCTGATTATGAAATTGAAGTTGCAAATAGGTTTTATCACCTTAATAGCTTTTATGCTTATTTCATGCGGCGGCTTGCCTACAAAGGAATACGAAAGGGTAACTGCTCTAAGAGATACTGTAGTAAACAAATATCCAGAGATACAAACATTTGCTCAGGAAGATTTTGATATAGCAGAAAAAGGCTATGCTGAAGCTGATATCATAATGAAAGAGGAAAACAAAGACGAAGCTGAAAAAGCTAAAGAATTATTATTAGCCGCTGAAACTAATTATAATTTGGTTTTAGACAAAGGTTTGCCACCATATTCTGAAATACTTAAAAAACAGACTGATGAAAGTGCAACTAATGCTATTGATATTAAAGCTGGTGTAATGTATGCTGATGAATTTGCTAAAGCTGATACTGTATATCAAGAAGCTAATGCAATGTATACAGCTGAAACTAAAGACTATAGAATAATGGTAGATAAACTTTATCAAGCCAAAGTAGCTTATACAGATTTATATAATAAAACTAAAGAACAATTTGATAAAAGTGATGAGGCTTTAAAATTAGTTAAAGAACGCTTAGCTCAATTAGAAAAGATGATGCAGGAAATAGAAGCCTTTGAACAGGAACAGAACTAATATTTTTAAGGAGTAAATGATGAAAATAAAAAAAATAATGGCTACTATAGCTTTATTATCTTTTACCTGGTCTATTTTACCGGCACAAACTTATGAAGATGCTGCAAGAATAACTCAAGAAGCTGATGATCTTCAAAATCAAGGTCAATATCAGCAGTCTTATGATAAATCTCAAGAGGCATCTTTAAGTATAGACAAAGCTCAAATGGCATTGTTCTACAGACTTATGAATGCTAGAATCAATAAAACTAAAAATGACGCTAATAATGCAATCACTGAAATAAATCAAATGGGTGCTGCTACTGATAATCAATTCAAAACTCAGTATGAAGAAGCTGTAAAATATTTTGAAGAAGGTAATGCTAATATAGGAAGCATACCTGGACCTGATACAGTGGCACAAACTGATGAAGAATTTAACACTGCTTCTAATACTTTCAATACTGTTTTAGAATATTATAATAATGCATTATCTTCTGCTAATTCAGTTAAAGAAGGTTATTTAGGAAGAGAAAGAGATACTGCTTCTAAAGCAATAGCTGATGCTAGAGGCAAATACAATGCTGCTTTAGGTAAAAGTATAAAAGCAGGCGACAATAATGATAAAACAGTTTCAGGTGCTTTAACTAAAGCTGATGAAGCTTTAAAAGCTGATAATTTTGCAAGCGTTCAACAAAATGTTGCTGCTGCTCTTGCTGGTATAACTAAAGCTGAGGCAGATGCAAAAGCTGCTGCTGAAAGAGCTGCCGCTGCTGCTAAAGCAAAAGCTGAGGCAGAGGCAAAAGCTAAAGCTGCTGCTGAAGCAAAAGCTAAGGCTGCTGCAGAGGCAAAAGCTAAAGCTGAGGCAGAGGCAAAAGCTAAGGCAGAAGCTGAAGCTAAAAGAAAAGCTGAAGAAGAAGCTAAATTGAAAGCACAACAGGAAGCTCTTGCTAAAGAAAAAGCTGATGCTATCGCTAAAGCTAAACAAGATATAGCTAATGCTCAGCAAAAATATGATAATCTTGTTAATGACAACACTATAACAAGAGGTGATGAAGCAGATCAAAATATATCTACTCTTTTAGCTGATGCTAATAATGTTGTAGAAACAGATCCTGCAGCTGCTAGCCAAAAAGCATTAGAAGCTTCTCAAGCAATGGACGACTTAGTTAATAATCGTGATAATACTATAGCAAGAGAAGAAAATCAAAGACAATTAGATGATCTTAAAGCTAGATATCAGCAATTAGTTGATGAAGGTTATATAATCCCAGATAGTGAAGAGGATCAAAACCTTTCTCAAATAATAAAAGATGCTGAAGATGCTTTAAATAATAATGATAATGCTTTAGCTAGAGAAAAACTAGAAGAAGCTAACAGAACTATGAATGCTATATATGAAATGGGACCTAAGAGACCTGGAGACGGTGATTTAGTTGATGTAGATAATAACAATGAAACTGGTCAAATAATAGATGCTACTACTGGTCAAACTGTTAATACTGAAGGTAAAGTAACTGTTCTTCCTATGTATTACACTGTAGTACAAAGAACTCCTTTAACTGATGCTTTATGGAGAATAGCTGGTTATTCATTCATATATAATGATCCTATACAATGGTATAGATTATATCAGGCTAATAGAAACGTATTAAGAGATCCTAATAACCCAGACTTAATATTACCAGGTCAGGTATTAACTATACCTAGTATGAATGGTGAAGAAAGAGCTGGTACTTATGATCCTAATATGGAATACATAACTTATGATGAAGCTATGATATTAAGAAACCAACAGCAAAATAATGCTCAAACAAATAACTAAAAATATCAGTTATTAAAATAAATAGCTATGTATGGATATAATATTCATACATAGCTTTTTTATTACTATTTATAAATCAAAAATTATAATTATTTCAAAATTAAATGAACAAATATTTACCATGTTTTTTATTTTATAATTCTTTATGTACTCTAGCTATATTAATTCTAATACAGTGCAACATATAAATATAAATAAAGATTTTAATTTTACACTATATATAAAGCATTCATTTTTACTAAAATTATATAATAATCATACAACTGATTTTGAAACAATTCTATTATTATATAAATACCGCATATAAAATGTATTTGTATAGTAAAAATTTTAAAATACCTCTTTTAAAAGGTTGTAACTAAAGAAATAAAAATTATAATCCATTATAATATGAGAATATATATTTGCTTTATAATAATTTTTATAATATCATGCCAAACTAATCAGGTATATAATATAAAAAATGAAGATGATAAATCTCATTTTCTTAAAATATATAGAATAGAATATCTAAAACCTAATATAAAATACAATATAAATGGGACACTATACAGCACAGACAAACAATCAAGAATATATAAAGTAATAAGAAAAGATAATCTCATACTCTCAAATGCTAAAAGAAATAATTATGCCCAAAGAAAAATTGTAGAACTTTATGGCATAAAAGATCATGATCAAGGCGGACATATAATAGGAAGGCAATTTGGAGGATCTCCTAATATTGATAATCTTATATCAATAAATAAAAAATTAAATATTGGAGAAATGAAAAAAACAGAAATGGAATGGAGAGAAAGCATTATAAAAGGTTATGAAATAAATGATATTATTATAGATATAAATTACATATACACTAATACTAGACCATATATAATTATCATCAATTATAATATAGAAAAAGGTTATACAAATTATAGAATACAAAAAATATTTACAAATGAGTAATTTTAATATATATAAGTAAAAAATAAAAAGACGCCCCAAAATCATCAAGAATAATTTTGGAAGCATCACAAATATTTATAGGAGTATGTTAACTAACTTTTAGATAATTCCTTATTTTCTGTCTTAACTGACTTATCATAAGAAAATATCAAAGAGCCATCATTAGCATCAACGTTAATAGTATCACCATCTTCTATATTACCGAACAATATTTCGGTACTCACATAATCCTCTATCTCTTTCTGTATAGCCCTTCTTAAACTTCTAGCACCATACTTCTTATCAAATCCTTTATCTATAATATAATTCTTAGCTTCTTCGCTTAAATTAATAACTATATTTCTTTCTTTAATAGCCTCATTAAGCTCTTTAAGCATTATATTAATAATATCTTTCAAATCCTCTTTACTAAGAGTATGGAATACTATAATATCATCAATTCTATTTAAAAACTCAGGATTAAAATTCTGCTTTAATTCTTCTAAAGCAAAATTTTTAATGTCATTAGCATCTTTTTCACTTCCAACAGCATTAAATCCTAAAGAACTTCCTTTCACAATATCTCTTGCACCTAAATTACTTGTTATTATTATAATTGTATTTGAAAAATCAACTTTTCTTCCAAAATTATCAGTAAGCTGACCTTCCTCAAGCACCTGTAAAAGTATATTAGTAACATCAGGATGAGCTTTTTCTATTTCATCGAAAAGTATAAGAGAATAAGGTTTTCTTCTCACCTTTTCAGTAAGTCCGCCTCCCTCTTCATAACCAACATATCCAGGAGGGGCTCCTATAAGCCTGCTTACAGCAAATTTTTCCATAAACTCACTCATATCTATCCTGATAAGAGCATCACTATCTCCAAACATAAACTCTGAAAGTACTTTAGCTAAAGCAGTTTTACCAACACCTGTAGGTCCCAAGAAAATAAAACTTCCAAGAGGTCTTTTTGATGTTTTAAGTCCTGCTCTGCTTCTTCTAATTGCTTTAGATATAGAAGCTATAGCTTCTTTCTGTCCTACAACTTTCTGATGTAGTTCTTCTTCCATACCTATTAGTCTTTTGCTTTCTGAATTTAATAATCTTTTTATAGGTATATTAGTTATTTCAGATATAACATGTCTTATATCATCTTCTTCAATGAATGTTTCTATCTTTTCTCTTTCTTCACGCCATTTTTCTTCTTTCTTAGCAAGCTCTTCCTGTATAGAACTAATTTCATCTCTTATTTTAGCAGCATCTTCAAAATTCTGATTATCAACAGCATTTTTCTTCTGCTGATTAAGCTCTTCTATCTTTTTCTCTAAATCTTTAAACTCCTGTGGTCTTGTCATATTAAGAAGTCTTGCTCTTGAACCTGCCTCATCTATCAAATCTATAGCTTTATCAGGCAAATGTCTTTCAAAAATATATCTCTTACTTAATACAGCAGCAGCATTTATTGCCTCATCAGTATATTTCACTTTATGATGTTCTTCATATTTACCTTTGATACCATTCAATATTTCTATAGTATCTTCTATACTAGGTTCTTCCACGTTGATAGGTTGAAATCTTCTAACCAAAGCACCGTCTTTTTCTATATATTTTTTATATTCATTTATAGTAGTAGCACCTATACACTGAATCTCTCCTCTTGAAAGTGCAGGCTTTAACATATTAGCAGCATCCAAAGCACCTTCAGCACCACCTGCTCCTATTAATGTATGAAGCTCATCTATAAATATGATAATATTACTAGCTTTTTTTATTTCTAAAACTATATTCTTTATTCTCTCTTCAAATTCACCTCTGTATTTTGTACCAGCAACAACAGAAGATAAATCTAAAGTTAATACACGTTTTTTAAGGAGTATATCAGGTACATCAGCAGCTACTATCTTTTCAGCAAGTCCTTCAACTATAGCTGTTTTACCTACTCCAGGTTCTCCAAGAAGTATAGGATTATTCTTTTTTCTTCTTGATAGAATCTGAACAACTCTCATAACTTCATTTTCTCTGCCTATAACTCTGTCTAAAGTTTTATCTCTAGCCATTTTAGTCAAATCTCTAGCAAATTGATCTAAAGTAGGTGTTTTAACCTTTTTTACATTATCTTCCTGACTAGTCTGCTCCATAGAAGACATATTACTTCCAGCAACACCAAGCATTTTTAATATTTCTTGTCTTAATATAGTAAGCTCAAGTCCCATACTTGTAAGTACATTATAAGCTGTACCGCTTTCCTCTCTTAAAAGTCCAAGAAGTAAATGTTCAGTACCTATATAATTATGACTTAAAGCCCTTGCCTCTTCAGCAGATCTGCTTATAAGTTTCTGTACTCTAGGAGCAGTAGGTAAAGTTCCAAATACTTTTGTAGTTGAAGATTTTACCATAGCTGATTCTAATTCTAATTTAAGTCTGTCCAAATCAATTTTCAATCTCATTAAAACACGAGTTGCCAAAGCCTCTGATTCATGCAGAAGCCCCAAAAGTATATGTTCTGGAGTAACCATATCATGATTTAATCTTTTTGCTTCTTCCTGAGCATATAATTCTATTACCTTTTTTGCTTTGCTTGTTAAATGAAATTGGAACATATTATAATCCTGTATTATATTTTACATCTATAAAATATTTTAATAGTCATTATCGGATATAATAGAAATACTATTATAAATAAAACAAAATTATACATTAACATAAAGATATGCTAATGTATAATTTAGAATTTCTATTATAGGTTTTAAATTTTAAATAAAACTACTATTAGCTACATTAACAACATTTATATTAGTCTTACTAGATGATGCAGTGTTAGTCTTAGGAGAATCATCTTTATTAGGATTTCCATAAAACAAGGATAAAGCTAATACCAAAAATATTGCTGTAGATAGAGCTATAGAAAGTCTGACAGAACTCATAAAAGCATACAATGGACTTATATCATTTTTTTTAATACTTTCCATTTTAGCTCTTTGCAACATGTACTGCCATTCTCTATCAGGCAAACTTGGCAAATCAAAATGATGTCGCTTCTTTTCGATTTTGCTTTTAAATTGCATCATGTCATGTAGTTTCATAAAAGAGTCCTTTCTTTTTCTAGGAGCGATTTCATTTTTTTAAGAGCATAAGAATAATTACTCTTAGCTGAATCGCTTGATATATTTAAAATATCTGATATTTCTTTATATGAGTAATTCTCATAATATCTCAATATAAAGACATCTCTCTGTTTTCCCTTTAATTTAGTAGAAGCATTGTAAATTTTTTCCTGAAGATATATTCTTTCATATTCTTTTTCTGTATTATACCTTTTATCATCAACTATCTCTAGTTTTTCTAAATAAGGAGACTCTCTCCTATAGGCTTTAGAATACATATTTATAGCTGTATTGCTTATTATACGGTATAACCAACCTTTGAAATAATTACGTTCTTCATACCTGTCTATTGCTTTATACACACGAATTAACACATCTTGTGTTAAATCCATAGCATCTTCATAATTATGCATAAAACGATATGATAAGTTAAATATATAGTTTTTGTATCTTGTTAATAATATATCTAATGCTTCGCTATCGCCTTTTTTATGTGCTTCTATTAATTCATAATCTTTTAATAATTCTTTTTCTTTAGTTACTATCATCTCTACAAACTCCAATATTACCTGTTCTTAAATAATTATATATACATTATTTATAACAAATAAACAAACATAAAGTAAAATCAAGCCATAAAAGATTCTTTAGAAAAATTCTTATTAGAATTATCTGTTTTTTTATCTTCATTGCCTGAAGTTACAAACTCTTTCTCGCTGAATGCATTTTCTATATCATATTTAGTAAGAGTTAAAGTATTGCCTTTTACTCCGTCTAAATTGAAAAGTATATTAACCATTGCAGTTTCAACTATACTTTTTAAAGATCTTGCACCCATGTTCATACTAGAAGCCTTATCAACTATAAAGTTAATTGCTTCTGCCGTTACTACTAACTTCTTACCTATACTTTTGAAAAATTCAGTATATTTTATAATAGGAGATTCTGAAGTTTTTGTCAAGATATCTTTCAAATTTTCTTTAGTAAGATCATTCAATGTTACTATTATAGGTATTCTGCCTATAAATTCAGGTATCATACCATATTTTTCTATATCTTTAACATCAACCTGACTTAGTATCCTATTTTTCTGCAGTTTATTTATAACAGCATTAGAGCCGAATCCTAAACTGCTTTCTCCTTTCAAACGCATCTTGATTATATCATCAAGACCTACAAAAGCACCTCCAAATATAAATAATATGTTTTTAGTATTCATAAGTATTCCGTCGCTTGAATGCATCATTCTTCTATCGCCGAATTCAGGCACTCTTATGTCCTCACCATTCATCATAGAAAGAAGTGCTTCCTGTACAGCTTTATCTGAAGGATTACCTGTAGTAGATTGATGAGCATCAGCCTTTGCTATCTTATCAACCTCATCTAAAAATACTATACCATGCTGGGCTTTTTCCAGATCGCCATTAGCTTTTCTATAAAGATTATAAAGAACTACTTCTACATCATCACCTACATAACCTGTTTCTGTAAGCGTGGTAACATCCGCACGAGCAAAAGGAAGTCCCAATATATCTGCCAATGTTTTTACTAAATAAGTTTTTCCAACTCCTGTAGGACCTATCATAAGAATATTTGATCTGAATGGTATATCTTTATTGCCATTTATTCTCAAACAATGCAAATAAGCATGCACGGCTAATGCTTTTTTTGCCTCGTCCTGACCTATAACTGTTTTATCTAATTGAGCTACTATTTCCTTAGGAGTTAAAATATTTGATTCGGAAGATCTACGTTTACCGTATAGTTTATTTTCTAATGAAATTTTCTTTATAGCTTCTCCGCTGCTCATTATACTTTCTATCACATTATAATTATCTTTTTCTAAAAATGCGAATATCACTTTAGAATTTATGAATGTTATCAATGTATTAGTTATTTCAAGTATACCGCTGCTTGGATAAGGTTCATGCGATAAATTAAATATACCGCTTGATATCAATTTACTATTATTATCAAAATAATGATACTTATTTATATATATATCATTATTTAATGTAATAAGCTCTAATATTCTTCTAACAGATATTGCTGACATAGAATCGCCGTAAATAGTATAAACCAATACAGAATATAAAATAAATCTTTCATCTAAATCTAAATTTTTATCTGATATAAATTTTTCTATATTGAAATTATATTTTTTGAAGGCAGATATCTTTCTTACATCTGCTTTAAGAGAATTTATAAGTAATTCAACTTCATTAGCATTATTGACTATTTTCTCATTATTAGACATCATCTCATCATCATATCCTAAAGCCCTATCAATATTGCTTGATAGTCTTCTAGTCATATCATTTCTATCGGATATTAGATTCAATGTATAAACTATCTTAGTAACTATTTCAAAATATGCTCTGAAAGCATCTTCTCTATTAGCATAAGATGATTTTTTCTCTTCTTTTTCAACGCTGTTAGGTTCATTTTCCTGCTTTTTTTTCTTCATAACAAAAGATCTCCTAATTAAATAACATTGCCTATTAAATCATATTCCGTATTATGAGTAACAGCAACCTTCACTATATCGCCAATATTTATATTGTTATTAGTATTTTCATTATAAACTTCAACATATCCATCAACTTCTGGAGCATCATATATGCTTCTGCCTATAAATTTATTATTATCTTCTTTTTTCTCTATCAATACATCTATAGTTCTTCCTATAAATCTTTCTAATCTTTTTTCGGATACTTCTATAGCTACCCTCATAAGTTTTTCTCTAAGCATTAATTTTCTGTTTCTGCTCATTTTAGGTTTATTTATAAGTAAAGCCTTAGTATTCTCCTCTTCAGAATAAGTGAATACTCCTACCCTATCTAGCTTAGCATTTCTTACAAACTTTATTAACTTTTTAAATGATTCAGGCGTTTCTCCTGGAAATCCCACTATCAAAGAAGTTCTTATGACAGCATCATTATCATAGCTTCTTATTTTATCTATCATCTCTCTATAAAATTTATAGCTTCTTATGCCTCTGTTCATATCTTTTAATATATCTTTATCAACATGCTGTAAAGGTATATCAAAATAAGGAACAACTTTATCAGTATTAAAGAATGATTCTATTATCTCATCATTCAAAACAACAGGATTCTGATATAATACTCTTATCCATTGAATGCCTTCAACCTTTGAAAGAGCTTTAAGCAAATCTGGTAAGGCCAATTTATTGTATATATCATATCCGTAAAAAGTTGTTTCCTGAGCTATTAAATTAATCTCTTTAGCTCCGTTTTTAGCATAATTTTCAGCCTCTTTTACAATATCTTCAATCTTTCTGCTTCTATGTTCGCCTCTTATTCCTGGTATAGCACAAAAACTACAGTTTGCATGACATCCGTCACTTATTCTTATATAAACACTATACTTAGTACCTGTATTTATCCTATCGCCATACTCTTTATATTCAGTATTTTCTTTTGCATCATGAAAACCATCTTCTTCTACGGCTTTTAATATATTTTCTAAATCATATATTCCTATAGCAGAATCAACTTCCTTGAACATCTCAAGAAAATTTTCTTTATATCTCTCACTCATACAGCCTGATACTATTAATCTCTTACATTTTCCGTATTTTTTATACATAGAATGATCGAATATAGCATCAATAGATTCTTTCTTTGAATCCTCTATAAAAGCACAAGTATTTATAACTATTATATCTGCATCTTCCGGATTATTGGTAATATTAAAACCTTTTTTCTGTAATATGGCTAATATATGCTCTCCATCAACTGTGTTTTTCTCGCATCCTAAACTATGTAAATATATATTTTGCAAATTAAATTTCCTTTTTAATATTAAATATGATATTCTGCTGCCAAAATATTCAAATATTAAATAAATAATTATTTAGTATCTGACATAATAAGATTATATCTTGTAGAGTCATTCAAATTCTTAACCCATTTTATAGTTTTATTAACTGTCTCTCCTGCAGCACCTACATTAATAATTTTGCCATTAACTTTTACTACAACCTCGCCCGCATTACCTATAGTAAGCATAACAACATCATTAGCTTCTAAATACAATGTTTTACCGCTTAAAAGGTTAGTAGTTGCTGGTCTATTAGAATCTATAAAATATCTTATATATACAAAATGCTTAGCAGTTATTTCTATTCTTATATCTACTTTTTCAGTATCCTGTTCTATATAAGTTTCTCCATTTATCACAACTAAATTAGTAGATACAGTGTCATTATAATTAGTAGTATTTAAAGCAGCTGTTGTTTCAATATCATTAGTATAGCCTGTATTAACCATTTGATTTTCTTCAAGCTTTTCCATTTCAACAGTAGCTGAATTATCATAAACTTCTATAACACTTATCTTGAAATCATTTATTCCATTTCCATTCAAATCTAATATTATAGGGCTACTTTTAGAAAAAGATAAATCCTGTCCATTTATATTAATATGAAGTACATTTCCTATACTATTAAATTTTATTGTAGCTGATATTCCAAGAGGCTTAAAATATATAACATCTCCTGATTTAACGCTTTGCTTAGCCTTACTATCAACTATATTTTTTGATATTTCAACCTCATTTCTGTTTTGTCTTTTATTATTTGAAGGAAATATAAATCCTGTTATATTTTTCCAATTAAATACTATAACTGCTATAACAACTACAATAGCGAGTATTATAATAACTGTAGGCATTATAGATCTATTTTTATTTCTTAATTTATATAAATCTCTTCTAGCCATAAAAAGCAAATCTGCTTCAGCACGATTATTTGTATTGGTATTTTTATTTTTTTTATTTGTTTCTTTTATAGTTTTTTCTTCATGCTTTTCTGTATTTATAGCATCTTTAAGAGATTCTTTAGTATTAGTTTCTTTTACTGTTTCTTTAACAGGTTCTTGCTCTTTACTTTCTTTAATATCTTTATTCTCTTTAATTTCTTTTACAGGCTCTTTATTTTTCTTAATATTTTTAATAGCTTTACCGTTTTTCAATAAATCCTGTTCAGATTTGATGCCGTTTTTTTGCAAATTATATCTTTCAAGAACCATATCAGCATCTAATGATAATTTATCGCTTAAATTCTTTATAAAACCCTTTACATATATTTCACCAGGAAGAACATCAAATTCTTCATTTTCCAAAGCCTTAATAAATCTAGCAACTATATGAGTTGTAGCCTCTAGTTCTTCTATAGTAAGCCCTTTCTTTTCTCTAGCATTTTTTAATATTTGACCTATAGTTTCCATATAAATCCTTAAAATTAATTGTTAGGCACTAAACCATCTTTAAGCACCTGCATATTTTCTGATATTTCCGGTTCAAAATCCTTATTATTATCTTCATATTTAGGATTGTATCTGATAGATGTAAATAAATACTCAACCGGAACATTAGTAGTAGTTATACCTAGTATTCTTATAATCATACCTGTATTATCAACCCATAAATGTATCTTTGTAAAGCCTGTTCTGTCTACACTAGCCTGCTTTGAAGTTAAAAGCATATGATAAGCCTTTCTATTATCATTTGCCGCATAGGAACTATTATATTTAGCTATGCCTAGTTCAGAGTCATTAAAGCTATTCAAAGATACCAATTCTCTTTCATCATAAAAATCTATATTAAATTTAGTAGTTAATCTCATAATTCCTTCAGGAGTATATATAGCTCCTGAATCACCATAATTTAATTTCTGCTCTGCTACAACATTATTTTTAGGAAATATTATCCACAAAGTTTCTCCATTACAGTATATAGATTGTCCATTTCCTCCGCTTGAATACTGCATCCTAAATAGATTAGGATTTTTAGTTATAACATTACCATAAGAAACTTTTTCCCCATTTCTCTCTACAAAATTAGCTGAGAATCCTTTAATAGTTGAAAATCTATTAGATATCATACTTACAACTTTTTCAGGAGTCATTATTTGGGAATAGGCTTGTACACTCAATAATATAATAAATAATACAACTTTTTTCATAAATTAATTTGATTTCCTTAAAATATTAAACTTACTTTTTTACTAATATTATATGATATAATAAAAATCCATAAAAAACAAGTATTTTATTTTTTTATTTAAAACAAATAAATTGACACTCATTTTCTATAAAAAACGCGTATAAAATTTGATTTTTTTATAATATATGTACTTTTTAATATTTATAGGAACTATATATTACTTCACATTAATGACTTATTTAAAATAAAAAGTATATTTTAAATACATATATAATATTCATATTATAATATTATATATAAAACTATAAATGGAGATAATATGAAAATAAACAATACAAAATACAATATGAAAAGATCTAGAAATATATACAGTAATAGAAGCGCTATAATACAAAATGATGAAGAAATAGTGCTACTACTTGGTAATGAGATAAGAAAAGAAAATACTGTAGATGTTGATACTGCTGTATATTTATCTCTGCCTAGTTTTTTAAGACTGTATGATACTTTGAAAGAAAAAGTTGATAAATTTAGAGAAGGAGGAAACCTAATATAAAATAAATTAATAAAGGAGTAAATTTATGGAAAAAAATATTATAAAAAACAGTATAAAAGAATACTATATAAATAATGATAAAAATATCATACTTATAATAGAAAAAGATATTAATAAAAGTACATATAATGAGCTTTATAATATATTAAATAGGCTTTTAGAGAATTATACCAAAAATATCATTATACATTTTAGAAACAATACAAAATACATAATATCAAATGCCATATATTTAATGCTTGAAGTTCAAAAAGTATTGGAATTTAGAGGAGGAAATTTAATATTAACAGGTTTAAATGAATATTCAAAATGGTCTTTAAAATCATTGGAGGCACATAAAAAATTAAAAATATATGATGATATACAAAATGCTATAAAAGAAATAAAAGCATCATAACATCATAATAAAATAAAAAATAAGCAGGGATTTTTAATATCCTTGCTTACTTATATAAAAAATTAATTTTGATTTGTTAATATAGCATTCACAAAATCAACATAGCTTATATTCTGTAAATTATAAACATGTAAAAAACCATTAGTAGCCATTATACTTGAAGCTATAGAGGATCTATTTCCGCTTCTGCAATATACTATATATTCTTTATTTTTATCTAAAAGATCTATTTTACTTTTGAAATCTGTATTAAGAACATCAATATTAATAGAATTAGGAGCACTTCCGCCCATATATTCTTCTGGCGTCCTAACATCTAATAAAACTAAATTAGTTGATTTACTCATTAAATCCAATGCTTTTTTCAAATTGATATTATCATAAGGTTTTTTGGAGCAGGAAAATACAAATAATAATGATACTGAAATAATAAAATATAATAATTTTTTTTTCATATTCATTGTTCCTTTAAAATTATGCAAATATTATGTTAATAACAATAATATGATATTTAGGCATTTTGTCAAACAATTTTAATAATAAAGTAATTATTTTTTATATTTTTAGATATTATATGTTTATATAATGTAGTATAATTTGTTTGCGGATAATATAATGATAAAAAAAATCTATTGTTTATTAGTTTTAATTATGTTATTATTATCTTGTTCTGATAAAAAAGAAACAGATAATAAAAATTCTATAAAAGTAATAGAAGATGATGAATATATAAAAAACGTTATAAAGGATTCTTCTAAATAGTTGGAAAAACACCATGTTTATCAATCAAAATATTAAAGCATACTTATGCACATTTTTCAGTATATTAATGTGGGGTATCACTTTTATTTCAACGAAAATATTATTAAGAGATTTCTCTCCCATAGAAATACTTTTCAGCAGATTTTTATTAGGATTTGCTTTATTGTTTATAATATATCCTAAAAACAATAAAATATATACAAAAAAAGAAGAGATATTATTTGCTATAACAGGATTAAGCGGAATAACACTTTATTATTTATTTGAAAATATGGCATTAAATTATTCTTTAGCATCAAATGTTGGAATTTTGGTTGCTATAGGTCCATTATTTACAGGTATATTCGCTTCAATATTTTTAAAAGAAAAATTAAAGATTAACTTTTTTATAGGATTTATATTTGCAATAATTGGTATAGTTATAATAACATTTAATGGAAAGTTTATATTAAAAATAAATCCTATAGGAGATATGTTTGCTATACTTGCTGCAGTTATGTGGGGTATATATTCTGTATTAGTAAAAAAAATTGCTGATTTAGGGCATAATTCAATTTTAATAACTAAAAAGACTTTTATGTATGGAATAATATTTATGCTGCCTGTAATGTTTTTTATGGGATTTGATATAAATATAAATGATTATTTAAAGCCTGTAAACTTAATTAATTTTTTATTTTTATCTTTTATAGCATGTACTTTATGCTTTATAACTTGGGCCTATGCTACAAAAATATTAGGTGCTGTTAAAACAAATACATATATATACTTCATACCAATAATAACATTAATAACTTCAAAAATAGTTTTAGATGAAAATATAACTATATTTGCTATTACAGGAATAATATTCATATTACTAGGTGTAATAATATCTCAGGCAAATATTTCATTTAAAAAGATGAATAAAATAAATACAAGAAAGATAATGAATAATTAATAATATTTATTTTTTCTTAGCAGATTTTTTTTCATTACTTTTTTCTTTATGCTCTTTATATTCATTTTTAAAATAATCACAGTACTGAGATACAGTGCATTTTGAGCATAACGGAGAAATAGGTTTGCATAAATTCTGTCCGTAAACAACAAGAGTATCATTATAAACTCTCCAATACTCTTTAGGAAGTTTATCTCTTAATGCAAACTCTGTTTCTTCAGGAGTTTTTGTATGAACATATCCAAATCTATTTGATATTCTATGAACATGAGTATCTACACATATACCGTCTTTATCAAAGGCTTCAGTTACTACAAGATTGGCAACCTTTCTTCCAACACCTTTAAGTTTTAAAAGTTCATCTATCTCATCAGGTACTTGTCCTTTAAAATCATCTATTATCATTTGAGATACTTCCAATATATTTTTAGCCTTTACTTTATAAAATCCAACAGGATATATTAATTTTGCAATTTCTTCTTCTGAAAGTTTAAGCATATCCTTAGGATTTCCTGCTTTTTCAAACAATCTCATAGAAGCATCTCTAGTTGTAGGATCTTTTGTTCTAAGAGAAAGCATTGTTGATATTAAAATTTTATAAGCATCTCTATTTGTTATTATTTTTATTTCAGTTACAACAGGCATAGGCATTTCTTTAGTAACCTTTGTAAGCTCTTTCATTATTGGATGAATATCATTATCATTCATAAAATATATCCTCAATATAACAGTAATAAATTATTTATTAAACAAATACCAAAATTTAGAATCTTTTCTGACAAAAGGTCTAAGCTCTAAATAAGTAAAATCTATCTCTATAACACCTTGAGCATAATCAGCTATCTTGTATAAAGGCCATATAAATTTTATTCCAGAAGGAGTAATATCATAAATATCACTAAGTCTAATAGAATAAAAATCAAAAAAATCTTTTTCTGTAAAATTTCTAAGTAATTTAGATCTCATCAAATTAATCAATTCTCTATCATTTTGATTTTCTACAAGCTCAGATAAATTTGTTCCTATCTTCTCTCCTGTTGAAATCAAATATATAGCAGGGGCAACATTATATATCCCATGCATTCCGCCAGTATAAGAATAATTATATATGGAAAATGATATAATATTTTCATCTAAATAAGAAACATCTATTTCTTTTATAAGATGAAAATCGTCTTTATTGTATGATGACCTTTTCCAAACATTATACTCGTCAATAATTGAATTATTAAGAATATATGCTATTCTATTTGTATTTAAAGATTTTATTCCATCAACATCTAGAGAAATTCTATCTAAATTATTAAGATTTTTTTCATTATTTAATATAATAGAATCTTTACTAGATATAAATTTTCTATTGTTATCAAAATTTATTTCCAATGTTGAATTTATAATATTTAAATTATTAATAGGATATGATTCATTTCTATAAAAATAAAAATCATATTTATTTTCTCCATCCTGAGATGTCCATTCTCCTGAAAAAAATGAATCATTAGAAACTATTCCATTAAAATATCCTGTTATACGATTATTAACTTTTTCCTCTATATATAACTTATTTTGATTAATATATCCTTCTATATCTATAAACTGATTGATATTTTTATAATAATATTTTCCAGCAATATTAGTACCTTCTCTATATAAATACATAGATATTTCAGAACTTCCAATATTTCCATTACATATATAAAAATTCACAAAAGAAATTTTAGGCTGCTGAGAAAATAAAATATTTGAATAAAAAACAAATAAAAATATACAAAAAAAATTCAATATCTTCAAATTATTATGCTCTTTTAAATTATTTAATAATAAACCTTTATATTATATATTCTAAAAAAAATAAAACAAGGGCAATACTAATAAGCATTGCCCTTAAAAAATAATATTAATATAATAATAACAATAAATTATTTAGCTACATAATTAACTATTCTAGCAAATTTATCAGCAACTAAAGATGCACCGCCTACTAATGCTCCGTCTATATTAGGCATATTAAGTAAATCATCAGCATTTTTCTCATTAACACTTCCGCCATAAAGTATAATCATACCTTCAGCAACACTGTCATTATAAAGAGATTTCAAAGTTTCTCTAATAGTTTTATGTACATCATCAGCGTCTTGAGGAGTAGCAGTTTTTCCTGTACCAATAGCCCAAACAGGCTCATAAGCTATAACAACTTTTTTAGCTTCAGCTTCACTTAAACCTTTGAATGCCTCTTTAGTTTGAGTACTTACTATATCAGAAGTAATTCCTTTTTCTCTTTCTTCTAAATGTTCTCCAACGCATAAAACAGGTATAAGATTTTTATCTAAAGCTCTTTTTACCTTTTTATTTATAAGTTCATCTTTCTCACCAAATATATCACGGCATTCAGAGTGTCCTATAATAACATACTCACATCCTACAGCTAAAAGCATATCAGCAGAAATTTGACCTGTGAAAGCACCTTTCTCTTCAAAATATAAATTCTGAGCACCTAATTTAATATTAGTTCCTTTAATTGCATTATGAACATCACTTAAACAAGTAAATGTAGGCGCAATCATAATATCTCTGTCTTTTACATCTTTGACTAAGCCTTTCAAACTATTAACTAATTCTAAAGCTTCTTTATTGGAATTATTCATTTTCCAATTACCAGCAATAAGTTTTTTTCTAGCCATTTTATTTCTCCTAATTATATAATTAATTATCTTTTAATAATTTACTAACATCTTTAAAACAAGGAACTTTACAGCTTTCTATATGACCGAATATTACCATTTCAGTATTTACAATATTTGCACCAAGTTTTCTCATTTGTTCCAAAGCTATTTCTTTATTTTCTTTTGTTCTAGAAGTACATGCATCAGCAACTACATATACGTTATATCCATTTTCAAGCAAATGAACAACACTATAATATACACATACATGAGTTTCTATTCCAAAAATAACAATATTTTTTTTATTGATTTTATTAAATTCCTCTACAAAATCTTCGCTTCCAAATATACTAAAATATTCTTTAGAAAATACCTTACAATTTTTAGGAAATACTATTCTTTCATCTGTATGTCCAAGACCTTTAGGATACTGCTCTGTAGCTAAAACAGGTATATTATGCATATCAGCAACTCTAAAAAGCATATTACTATTCTTAATAACAGAATCAGCATCATAAACAGCAGTTGTCAATTTACCCTGCTCATCTACACATATATACAAAGTATCATCTTTATTAATTAGAGGTTGTTTCATTAATCTCATAAATAACTCCTTAAATATAATTTTAATATAAATTATATTGTAAAATAAAAAAAAATACAATAAAAAAAGGGGAAACTCTTAAAGTTTCCCCTTAATCTATTAATTAGCCTTTTATTTCCAAACTAATTATTGAGCTTGTTCTTGAGCAGCACCTGTATCAGCAGCAGCACCTGTGTTAGCAGCACCTTGATCAGCAGCAGCACCGTCACCTATACGTCTTTGTTCAAGATCTCTTAATTCAGCTTGCTCACGTATTCTAGCAGATTCGATAGCTTGTTTTCTATCGTTTTCTGTTTTTAATAACTGCCAAGTAGCTTCATCATCGATATCTTCTTCGAAATCAACAACTACTACGTCATATTCAACTGTTACATCTTTAACGTAAGTAATGAAATCTCCACCTTTAGTATCTTTAGTTCTATAGAAACCTAAAGAATCTAATTTAACAGAAGGAATCATTCTAGGATAAAGAGGTTCTCTTACTAAGACTCTGTCACGAACATTAGGTAAGTACTCTCTGTTTTCCCATCTTACTTGTCTCCATCCATTGAAATAAACAGTACCCATTGGATAAGATTTTAATTCACCAAATTCATTTTGTAAGTTTACAAAATAACTAATTAAATAGTTACGTCCATAAACCCAAGAACTAATAGATTTGATTTCGCCAACGTTATGTATAACACCTTTACCTTCTGTATATTTAGTGCCATCAGCACCGCCATACATTTCAAGTTCATATACTGGTTTTACTAAAGCATAACTGTTCCAAGCTGCTAATGGGAAATGTACTCTTACTCCAAGAACTTTACCAGCTTCCCAGGCACCATTGTTACCTTTACTGTCTACGTTAGTAACATAAGAATTTCTGCGATTCTCTGTTAATCTAGCAGATTCATTCAACCATACTACCCAGTTATCATTATAAAGATTTTCTGCAACTGGAACTACTTCATTTGTATCACCTTCTCCAGCTTGTAAGTTATCAGCATTACCTGTTAAAGCAAAATCAATCAAAGTTGAGTTTGTTAAACCGTAAGCAGATGCAGCGATAAAAATGGAAGTTAATACTACGAATAACTTTTTCATAATTTATTGCACTCCTTGTACTAATTAATAAGCATAATAATACAACTTTTATACACTAAATTTCTTAATTTGTCAAGCAAATTTAATCAAAAAATAAATCATTATTTGACATTATCTGTTATTAATGTAGAATCTAATGAAAAAATGTAATTATGTAAATTAAAAAAGAGGTTTATACTATGGCTGACAAAAAATCACAAACTAAAACTATAAAACCACCTATATTATTTTCTAAAACTCAGGAAATTATTAATAAAATAAAAAAACAATTAGATGCTCCTTTACTTGCTTATTGGAATTCAAATGGTGGAAGTGTATGCCAAAATGATGTAATTGTACTTTCTGATATTCTTAAACATATAGGAAAATGTGATAAAATATACTTTTTCATAAAAAGTTCCGGCGGAAGCGGACAGGCCTCTTTAAGAATAGTACATTTACTTAGACAGTCATGCAAAAAACTCATAGCATTACTGCCTTTAGAAGCGGCAAGTGCAGCTACTATGCTTTGTTTAGGTGCTGATGAAATACAAATGGGGCCTTTAGCATTTATAACAGCTGTAGACACCTCTCTTCAGCATGAATTATCACCTGTAAATAAGGATAATAGCCTTGTATATGTAAGTCAAGATGAATTGGCAAGGGTTATAAAGTTATGGAAAGAACAATCAAATAACAATGATAATAATCCTTATGAGCATATATACAAATATATACACCCTTTAGTTTTAGGTGCTGTTGACAGAGCTTCAAGTCTATCAATAAAATTATGCAAAGATATATTGTCATATCATATGAAAGATCAAAAATTAATAGATGAAATATCAAATTCTCTTAATTCAGCTTATCCTTCACATAACTACCCTATCACCATAAGAGAGGCTAAAAAATTAGGTCTTAATGTAAAAGAGATGGATGATAAATTAAATGAATCATTGATGTCATTAAATGAATATTATTCAGAAATGGGTCAGAAATCATGTACTGATTATGATGAAATAAATTATCATGATAATGAAATATTAAATATCCATGAAGGAAGCGGCATACAAATATATTATCAGGAGGATAAAGATTGGCATTACAGAGTTGAAGAAAGAAGATGGATTCCTATGAATGACAACAGTTCTTGGATAAAAAATACTTTAATAAATGGAAAGCAAAACAGAAGTAAATTTCATATTAGATAATACTATCTTATGCTTTGAGTATAATCATTATCATTTTTCTTTTTGATTTTATTTTTATACCATTTCTTTATTGGTTTAAATAATATATCTGTTACCCAACCATTATCAGTTGGAAATACTCTTCTTCTAGAAATAAACAATATACATTTTCCTACCCATAAAACTCTACTACTGGCATCGCATACATCATTTGAATATTTAGCATCATCTCCGTCTCCTATTCTAACAGTCCATCCTCCTATTTTCCTAGCTATTTCTGTTTTTGTTGCTATGCCTGTTGTATGAGTTCTATTTGGTACATTCCATATGCTAACAAAACCTTTTTTATTTTTCATCATATCAACCCATTTACAAATCCAAGGAACAAATTGTACAGGAAAACGCTTCATCATAAATCTAGGACAATGTCTTATAAAATTAACATAACTTTTAGAATATTTTTCCGGAAGAACATCATAAAAAGCTTCTAATACTGCATAAGTTTTACATAATGTAGTATCTGTTTTTTCATCTATTATAGGTCTTACCATTATTTCAACAAAATTATCAGATATTGCTGTATCAGCATCAAAAAATATTATAGTTCTACCCCAAGCTTCTTTCAAACCTATATTTCTCATATACTGAACATCAGATTTTCTATCATTATGAATAACTCGTACATTTTTATAAGATTTAGCTATATCCAATGTTTTATCTGTAGACGAATCATCTATTATAAGTATATCCATTTTCAAATCTGTTTTCTGTGCTTTAATAGAATCAAGCAATATAGGCAAATATTTTTCTTCGTTATATGTAGTTATAGAAAGTGTAACATCATAATCCATTAATTATTCCTTCAAATTTATTTATAACTTCCTGTGGTTTTATAACTTCTCTGCACTCAAATGTATCTAATTTACATTTCTTACCACCACATATACAAGCAGTATTATTAGGTTTTTTTTCTATTAGATGGCTATTAATACCAATAGGGTAATTCTGATAAGCAGGTGTTGCAAAATATAACGCTAAAGTAGGTATACCAACTATAGAAGCTACATGCATAGCACCTGAATCATTACCTATAAATCCATTGCATAGGCTAAGTATTGCTGCTATCATATCAAGAGGCATATAAGGTATTATAGGTTCTTTCAAAAGCATTGCTGATATTTTATCAGATATTTCCTTTTCATTAGGTGTAGTAATAAATAAAGTTAAAGCATCATATTTGTTTGATAAATAATTAGCAACTTCAGCAAAATATTCTTCCTTCCAAATTTTTCCAACACTATTAGTCGCCCCTATTCCATAAGCAAATATTTTTTTATTTTCTGGGTTAACAGTTTTTAAATAATCTTTTGCTTTATTTAATATATCTTCTCTTATCTTTAACTTGATACTAGGCCTTTTTTCATTTATTCCAATAGCTTTAAGTAAATTAACATAATAATCAGCAGTATGTATCCATCTTACTTCTTTTCTATCAACAGCTTCTGTAAGCATAAAATTTCTATAATCAGCTTTATATCCTATACGCGTTTTTATACCATGACCAAAAACCCTAAAAGCACTTTCAAATGAATTAGGAAAAAGTATTACAGTATCAAAATTATATTTTCTTAAACTTGGAAAATTTTTCAATTCTAAGTAATCATCAACCAAATCACTAACAGTAAAAATACCCAACATAGATCTTTTTGCCATTACAGTAATTTTTATATCTTGATATTTTTCTTTTATTAAATGAATTGCAGGCATAGACATAATTATATCTCCAAGCCAATTAGGAGAATGTACAAGTAAGTTTTTAATATTTCTCATAAAAATAATACTTTATAAAAATATAATCAAAAATCATCTAGATCAATGAAATCATCCATAAATTTCTCATAGCCTGATATTATACTTCTATAAATAGTTCCTTCTATAATTAAATTACTAGACTTTCTAATATTTTGAAAATATTCATAAAGCATAGAAAAGTCATTTTTGAAAGTATTCTTCCATACATCTTTAGCAGATTCAATAACCTCAATACTATTAGAATTGATTATCATATATTTCAACTTATTACTATTAGGATACTGCGTTGAAATTACAATATCTATATGTTTATCATTAACAAAAGATAATTGATCCTGACAATATACTGAATTTATAGGGCTTTCATCTGTAGGTATTAATTTTTCATTTTCATCTATATAATTATTAGAATAATAATTTATACCTTTAAATATTAAACTAATATAGAAAGGTTCTAATTTTATATCCATAGATTTTATCTCTATTAAAGTCTTGGCTAAATTAGTTAAAACTATATCATTTAATTTTATAGAAATATCATTTTCAGTTATTTTAATATCTTCTATTATAGAACTATGCATTTGATTAAGACCTATATAATCAGCACTCTTACCAAGTCTCATAGTATTAGAAAATAAGAAATTTTTATAAACATTATCAGATACATAACATCTTTCAAATGTCTCATCATCTAAAATTATAGCATCTTTATCTGAGCGTCCTTGATACTGACTATAAAATATAGTTTCATATACACTAGGCGATAACATAGAAGCTATCTCATATAATCTGACATTACTATAATCCATAAATAAACTATATAATATTATTTCCTATATTTTTTATATCATAATCAATGATAAATAAATCATATTTAGTAAATATCTTAGAATTATTATGATAAAATTTGCTATTAATACAAGTAAATTTTATCGGAATATTTTTCTCTTTAGATAATTTCTCTGCAATATTTTCACCTTTTTCTATATCATCAAGAGAAGTATCGTACATTAAATGAGTATTATTTATTATACCAGTAACTTTTAACCCAAGAACTGCCTCTATATCAAGTAAATAGCCTAAAGCCAACTCAAAAGTAGAATTTTCTTATCTATTGGCATTAAAAACAAAAAAAACATCTGTTTCATTAATATCAACATTATTACGAAAAGAAGCAAATGATAAACTTCCAACAGAATTTCCACCCATATCAATTATGCCTATAATATCTTTTCTATCAAAAATAGAATAAACTTCAGCGGATACTGCTGGTATATCGGCACCTGACTGAGGAAGATAACTGCCTATAACTTTTATGTTTTTTTCTTCTAAATATGAGGAATGCTCTCTGGATCTGAAATAAGGGTTTACTACATCTAAATCCGCAATATAAATATTTTCGGATGTATAATTTCTGATGTACATACTATAGTTAATAGAAAAAGTAGTTTTCCCGACTCCATAATGACCGCACACTATTGTAACTCTATTATATTTGTTCATAAGTATTTCCTAAAACCCTTCTATATCTAAAATATAATATATTTCATAATTTTTTCAAATTTTTTTAATTAAATAAATATAGCTAAATTACATAATTTGCAAGCATATTGCAATAAAAAGCTATAAAATAAATTTGCTATTTTGAAATAAAATATAACCGATACTATATAACAAGATTGTATTTATAAGGTTTTAAAAATAAAATAAAAAATTTGGGATAAAAAATGAAAAGATATATATTTATTTTGATATTTTTATTTGGATGCAATTTGTTTTCTCAATATGCCACAAATGATCTTTATATTCCGCCAAATAATAATAACAATACACAAACAGAAGAAAATAATCAAAATAATAATGAATATATAACTAATGATGCTATAATGGGAAGACAGCCTGCGGTAATAGATACGCCTATAACAGGATTTAAAAATATTACTTTAGGTGCCACAAGACAAGATACAATAAATGCAATATTAAGCGATAATACTATGACTTTGCCTAAACAGTATATGACTGGTACTGTTGATTTAAATGCTGAAGAAAGTGCTACATTCTTGGCATTAGAAGAAAATAAATTTTATAAAAGTGGATATTTTATATTTAAAAATGATGCATTATATTCTATCACTATAAATTTTCAGCCTAATCAAGTTGATTTTCTTGAGCTATTATCTGCTTTAAATGCTAAATATACTAAAGGAGCATTTTTGAATGCAAATACTGTAGCTTGGCAGAATGGAGATATAAGAATAATATTAGAAAGACCTAGCGTTGTAAAATATATAGATATGAATAATGTTACAACAACTTCAGAGACTAGAATAAAAGAGAAAGAAGCTGCTCCTCCACAAAATACAAGAAAATCTATATTGGAAGGACTTTAATAAATGTTTAAATATATATTATTAATATCATTTGCTCTGTTAGTATCATGCAGTAATAATAATGATAAAGAAACTATTAAAAGAGTGGAAATAATTCTTAGCGATGAAGATTTTAAAGAAAATGTTGAAGTCAAAGAATATGATGAAGATAAATTAAAAAATCTAGCATTATCATCTTTAAAAGAATTTTATTCGCTTCCTTATAATCAGGACAGCGTAAGAATAGCTTATGAGAAATTCTATTCTACAAATTATAAAGAAGTATTAAGAAAAAGCAGAAATATAAGAAATGCTGATGAGTATGTACAAAGCGATCCTTCATTAGATTTTGAATTCGAAACTACAATAGAAAAAGTTTATGATATAAAATTGGAAGGACAAAAGGCTTATATAGATGCCGATTCTTCTGTGTATGACAGAGTAGAAGATACTACTTCAAAAGCTAGACAAACATTTGTAATGTCTTATGAAAATAATAAATGGGTTATTTTATAATTTAATTGTATTGATTAACCTATAATAATTATCATAAAAAATAATCATTAATCATACTTTTATTTTTACCGAAAATATTAACATAATATTATTATTTAGGAGTTTAACTTGAAAGAGCCAATCTTAGCAGGATTAGATGTAGGAAGTGCATCAATAAAAACTGTCATTGCCCGTGTTAATAATGACAAATTAGATGTTATAGGTATAGGCGAAAGTGAAAGTGAAGGCATCAAAAAAGGAGTTATCATAAATATAGATGCCGCTGCTAATGCTATAGAAAAATCTATCAATGAAGCAGAACATATGGCCGGATTACAAGCTCCTGATATAATTGCAACAATAGGCGGGGATCATATAAAAGGATTAAACAGTAAAGGTGTAATAGGCGTTAATACAAAAGACAAAGAAGTTACTCCTGCTGAAATAGAAAGAGTTTTAGAAAGTGCAAAAAATATATTAATACCTGCCGACAGAGAAATTATTGAAGCTATAGAACAAGAATATTCTTTGGACGGACAAGATGAAATAAAAAATCCTGTGGGTATGTCAGGAACTAGACTTGAAACTAAAGTGCATATCATAACAGGTCTTAAACATGTAAGCGAGCATTTGAGAAAAACTTTAAATAAAATGCGTTTCTCTGGCAAAGACTTTATAGTTAATATAAGAGGAAGTTCTGAAGCTTGTCTTACGGATGATGAAAAAGAACTTGGTGTAGTAGTATTTGATATAGGACATTCCACTACTTCTCTTATGGTATATTTAGAAGGATCAGTTTGGCATACTGCTGTTATACCTGTAGGAAGTCAGCATATAACTAATGATATAGCCGAAGGTTTAAGAATAACAATACCTTCTGCTGAAAAATTAAAAAGAGATCATGGTTTTGCATTTATAGATATGGTAGGAGAAAAAGAAATCATTGAAGTACCTACTGCAAGCGGACAAATGCGTACTATACCTAAAAGAGTATTAACTGAAATAATACAGCCTAGAGTAGAAGAAATTTTCAGCTTATGTGGAAAAGAATTAAATAGAATGAAATATATTGATTCATTATCTGCAGGAATGGTATTTACAGGAGGGGGGGCATTGCTTCCTGGTTTAGTAGAACTTGCTAAAGCTTATCAAACAGCTGTAAAAGGTGCTGCTCCTATTAGTGCTAGAATAGGAGTGCCTGATAAAATTGAAGGCATAAAAGATATAGCAAATAACCCTGCATATTCTGCTGTTATTGGAATACTTATGATGAGTTTAGATGAGGCTACTCAAGTTAATATACCTCATAAAAAAACATCTGAAAAAGGAAGATTTAAATTCAACTTCAAAAATCCTTTCTCTGAGTTTTTTAAATAATACAATATTGATTTTTATACCTTTATATGTAATAATGAAATCATTATACGAGGCAGATGAATATGAATCAAGAACCGGATAATGATGACATACTTGCTATAACAATGCAGCTTATATTAGCAAGAATAATTATGATTAGCAATCTTGTAGCTTCTATAAGCTTAATTGTAATTAATGAAGGTATAAAAAGATATTATTTCATTGCTACATTAGTTTTCGCTTTATTTTTAGTGATATATTTTCTTAAGTCTATAAAAATAAAAATGTCTTTAATATATAGTATTGTTCTAGCTATAATAATATTTTCAGCTAATTACTTTTTATAAATATTTTATACTCAAATAAAACAATTGCATATAACTATAAATTTTGACAAATACATTCTTTATTAGTATAATATGTATATGAGTAAAAAATTCAATACTATAAAAAATTTTAATCCTTTGAACGATTATTTTATAAGGTATCTTTTCACAGATAAAGGAAGCAGTGAATCTATACTTTTGGATTTTATCAATTCTATAATACTTAATGCTAATATGAAGACTTTCCGTTATGTTGAAATTTTAACGCCTTCGCCGAAGGCGGGCAGTCGCCTCAATTTGAAAAATAATAGAAATTTAAAAGAAACCATAGTAGACGTGAAATGTATTACTCAAAACGGATCAGTCGTTATTATAGAAATTCAGCTTCAGGGCAATTCAAGATTTCCAGAAAGAATACTTTATTATTGGGCAGCTAATTATAGTAAGTTATTAAAGCATGGTGAAAGATATGATGAACTTACTCCTGTAATAAGTATTAATCTATTAAATTTCAATTTGGATAATACTTATAGTATAATTAGTAATAAAATAAATTTATGGTGTAATGAAATGTATTCAGCCGCACCTATAGAAGACTATCTATAATATTTTGAAATACGGTGCGGGGCGGTGCTACAGCTCGTAGGGAGGTTATTATGTCTGAAATAGTAAAAGAAAAACCTATAATGGAAGAAGTACAAAAGAAATATAATAATTTTGTAAAAAGTAAATTGATGATGATAGAATATGAGAAGAAAGAGGCTTATTTATATGGTAATCAAATAATGCTTGATGAAGAAAGAAGATTAGGAAAAGAAGAAGGTATAGAACAAGGCGAAATAAACAAAGCAAAAGACATAGCATTAAATTTAAAAAATATGAATATGAGTAATGAAGATATAAGTAAAATTACAGGTTTAAGTTTAGAGGAAGTAAAAAACTTGTGAATCTATATTATTCATAAAAATAATATGTATTATTTAATATAATTGCTTACTATGGAGGTGTTGTATGGGTTGTTTGGGTGTATTCTTTGCTTTAAGTGATAGAGATTTAAATAAATTATTAAAAACTTCAAGGTTTGAAAGACCTGATTTTATTTCTGAAGATTTAGAAGAAATTTATTTTGAAAAGCATATAAAATATATTTATGAGCTTGATAAATCTTGGGACGCTATGCATAGATGTCTTTCTAATGATGGGCTTTTAGTATTCGGTGATGATAATTATCCTTTTGGCTCTATAATAATGGGAGGAGACATTTTATACGGAAATGGCGATGATGAGGAAGATTATATTATCACTTTGAAAAAATCAGATTTAGTTAAAGATATAGCTTCCAAAATAGAATCTATAACAAAAGAAAAGTTCAAAGAAAAATATTTTAAAATTGATGAAAAAGATTATGAATATCCTTTAAGCGATGAGGACTTTGAATATACTTGGGATTATTTTTATAGAAGCATAGATTTTTGGAAAACTGCTGCTGATGCCAACAGAGCTGTTATATTCACAGTAGATCAATAATAAATAAAGAATGATTAAACATTTCATTTTTATAATATTCATTTTTTGTTTAAATGCCTATTCCATTACGCAAGACGATATTTATAAACTAAGCTATTTAAAATATAATGGTTATGATATACAAAGAGAAAAATCTCATATAATAGGATTTCATAAAGATGAATACAATTATAATTTATTTTTAGAAGATGATAATTTCGATACTAATAAATTATTCGTTCAAACATTCGACAGAGATGCAAATATAGAATTAAAAATTAGTGATTTAAAACAAAATCAAAAATATAATATAAAAATTTTAGAAATAAATATAATTAAGTTAGGAAAAATATTAAACACATATAATATAAATATATACCCTACCCTATTTAATTTAGAAATTACAGACGGATACAATAATTATAAATCTATAAAAGAAAATAAAACATTCATAATAAAAATACCAAAACAAATTATTGATAATATAAATGAAAGAAATATAAATTCATTTTTAAAAATGGATTTTTATTTAAATGGCAGTAAAAAAATAAAAAATTTTAAAGAAATAAATAACAATACAAAAACTTTTGATATAGAACTTTTCAGCAGATATCCATACTATTTTAATGTTTATAATATCAAAGTAATTTATGATTAATATTATATGCTAATATATACTGAAAATTTTTAACTTTGTCAACCGCGAGCTGCGGCACCTTCCCACACGGTACTATTTCATATTATTAAACGCCTACTATATGTGCGGCTAATTACTTATTATTGCACAAAAATCAATAATTTATCTTACAGATAAAAATATTTAACTAATATTAGATAATATTTGATATTATCAAAAATTATAATTTACATTTACAAAATATAAAAATTGACAAAATATATTTGTTTTAGTATATACTGAAAATTTTTAAGTTTATCATTTTTTTATTCAACTTTTTCCCGCCGCACACCTGCCGAAGGCACGCACAGCGAGGTGGACTTCGTCAAAGTTGCTGCCAACACCGCAGGTGGACTTCGTCGGCACGCTTCGCGAAAGTGCAAGTGTAAAATTAGTACTAAATAATACTAACTTTGTTTTATATGTAATATAAATTATTAACTTTTGTATATTAATAAGTAATCAGCCGCACGTATAGTTGACTAACCATAATAATTTGCAGTACCGTGCGGAAAGCCCATATGGCTAATATTTGACAAAATGTAATTGTTTAGGTATATACTCATCTATATTATCTATTGTCAGGATCGAATCTCTGTAAAAGCCTTATAAGGAAATAAGCTGCTAAAAACATTATAGGACATAAAGCCCATTCTATGCCTTTTGGAAGTCCCGGAAAAACCTGTATAATAGATCCTAATACAAAACCTGATATTATCAAATAAGATGATTTCACATAATGCTCCATCCAATATTCCAAAATTTTTGTAGTAAGAACAACTCCTAAAATAGATCCTATAGCTAAAGGTGCTAAATATGGAATATATAAATCATGTACGGCATCAATGGTTTCCTGATAAATACCTAAAAGTAAAAACATGTATGACACACTTATACCAGGAAGTATCATAGCAATTGCGACAATCAATCCTGCCACTATAAGTATAAAATACATAAACATTTCGCTTCTGTCTCCTGTACTGCTGAAAAATCCTTCAGGTATTATGGATATTAAATATACTATTGCTGCTCCCAAAAGAATATATATAATACTTAAAAAATCGAATTTATAAGATTTAGTTTTATTATAAACTGTATTAAATCCGCCAAGTGCCGCTCCCATAAAAAAGAAAGAAGAAACTGTATAATATTTTTCTATCAAATTTGATAATGGCTTTGAAATTATTACCATACCAAAAACAGAGCCTACACAAAAAAATATCAAAAATAAAAAGTTAAGTTTGTTTTTTATAAAATAGTTTTCATTTTTTGAGAATGTTAAAATACCGCTTAAAGAAGCAATTAATTTATCATATATACCAAGTATCATAGCCATAGTTCCGCCGCTGAAGCCCGGTACAAGCATTGAAGCTCCTATGATAAAACCTTTTATTATAGTGTAAATATAATTGCCTAAAATTTTCATAATTTTTAATAAACCTCTTATAACAAACTTAAAAAATCACCAATTATTAGAAAAATGATGATATATTATATAAGAATTTTAAGCAAGTATTTTTTACAATTGTTTTACTATTTTTTTACAAATATATAATTTTATAAAACTAAATATAGCTAGAAACATTTTCTTATATCTATATTTTTATACCCATTATATTTTAATATTCCTTCATCTTGTGTTAATAAAATTAAATTATTTATTTTTGCAGTAGCTAATATAATTGTATCTGGAAGTTTTATAGAAATTTCTTTTTTTATTAAAATAGTTTCATTTTTAATATAGTTATCTAAATTTATAATATTAATACTGTTAAGAAAATCTTTTATTATATTTTCTTATTTTAATATTATTTTTTGGATATACTGAAATTATTTAATTTTCTCAATATGTGTAGTTTATAAAATATTATCTACTTTTTTGATGCACACGCTCTGCGGACTTCGTCAAAGTAGCTGCCACAGGCACGCTTCGCGAAAACGCAAATACTATAGCTTAATATTTTTTACAGTATGTATTAAATATAATAGCACTAATATTTCGGCTACATCTTGCTAAATGGATGCTTCGCAAGAAGACTTCATAAAACACAATTCTTAGAAAATCATATACAAGTCTATTGAATATATAAGTTATTTTATACCAGTACCTACTTGTTAAAAATATATGATCGCATTTGTATCTAGTAATATATTATTTCCATTCATTTCTTATTTCTTTTTGAAATTCTAATGGATCTTTCTCTAAAATTTTTAAACTTCCGCTAAATTTATTTAAATCATTTTTTGAAGAGTTTTTTTGTTTATTAAGTAATAAATCATAAAAATCTATTATCTGTTTTTTAGATTCTTTATCCAATACAGATAAATCCAAAATTTCCATAAGAATTTCCTCTTAAAATGAATTACTCCTCACCTATACTCATAGGCATGATGATATAATAATAATCTTCTCTTTCTATCTCTTTTACCATAGTAGGGCTAGAGTCTTTATTAACCATAAAAGTAACTATTTCAGAATCAATTTGTTTTATAACATCTTGAATATAAGTATAATTATAAGCAACTGAATGTTCTTCGCCTGAATATTTTATGTCAATCTCTTCTAAAGATTCTCCCATCTCTTGGTTTATACCTTTTACTTTAAGAGATTCTTCTGAAACTGTTAATATCATTCTCTTTGAACGAACATCATTAATCATAGGAACAATACGTCTTATAGCATCAAGAAGATCATTCTTATTTACTCTGAAACTATAAGCAAACTCTTTTGGTATAACCTGCCTGAAATTAGGATATTTTCCTTCTATAAGGCTTGATACGAAATCATATTTACCAACTTGGAAATAAACTTGCTGTCCGTCTACTCCCATTTTAACTTGTTCTACTTCATCATAATTTGCAGTTACAAGTATCTCATTTAAAACCTTAGGCTCTATGATTATTGAGAAAGAACCATTTTCTACACCTTCAAATTCTCTTTCAATTACAGCCATTCTTCTTCCGTCAGTAGCAACAGCAAGAAATTTAGAATCAGTTTTCTCAAAGCATATACCTCTTAAAGCAGGTTTAAAAGGTTCTTTAGCTATTGATGATATAGTCTTATTAATCATAGTAACTAATTCTTTTGTAGGAAGCATTATATAACTAATATCTCCGTCGCTTTCAGGATAAGCAGGGAAATCATCTGTTTTCATACCTATGATTAAGTGTTTAGTTTTTCCATTTTCAGATTCTATGTTTATTTTTTCATTTTCTTCAACATTTATAGTAATAAGTCCGTCCGGCATCTCTTTTAATATAGAGCTTATTTTTTTGGCATATACAGCAACCGCTCCTTCCCCTTCGCAGTCATCAAGTATTATTCTGCTTCTAGCCCAAACAGAACCGTCAGTAGCAGTTAATGTAAGCATATTGCCTGCTAGATGAAAAAGCACATTGCTTTCTATATTATAAATTACTTTACCTTCAACAACATTTTCAGTAACACCAATAGATTTTACTATATCTTTTTTTAAACATCTAAATCTCATTGCTTCCTCTTTATTTTTTATTTATTTTTATTTTACTAATTTCTAAAAACCATAATATTGATAACTAATTCTAACATTAAAAAATATTTTTTACAATATATTTTAATTATTATAAATTTGATAAATATTGATATATATCCTCATAGCCCTCATATTGTGCTATATCTATAGGAGTAAGGGAATAATCATCTTTTATATAATCTTTTGCCCCAAGTTCTATTAAAGTAACAACAGCATCATATTTATTATAATAAACTGCCCAATGCAATGCCGTTCTTCCATTATTATCTATTTCATCTAATTGATTGCCGTATTTAGCTATATCTTTTATTATTTCAGTATCTCCATTAAATACAGCATACATTAAAAGAGTTTTACTTTCAGCATCTCTAATTCTATAATCTATATTTTTTCTATTATCTCTTATAAGCCTTTTTATATCATTAATATTTAATTGATTATTCTCATTAAGTAATGCCTTCATCACTATTGTAAGCCCTTGAGAATCAACTTCATTTATATTTGATACTGAATTAATTCTTTTATTATAATAATTATATATAAATACAGCAAATAAAACAAATATGGCAAATAAAATAATAAACAAATTATTTTTAGTATTTTCTCTAGTAGAAATCTTTTTAGTATTTTTAGTATTTTTGTTATTATTTTTTTTATTATTCTTATTAGACTTTTTCATAAATCTGCCTTAATTGTTAATTAATAAACAGTAATTTATATATACTTGTAATAAATAAAATGCATTATTATATATAATAATAATAAATTTACTTGAAAAAATTAATATTTATCCTATACTTAATATAGTAGTATTCTAAATAGTAATAATTTTAAGGAGATATAAAATGGAACTATTAGCACATATTCTAGCAACTGAAAACAATGAAGAATTCATTAAGAAGCTTCTCACAGAACTCTTCACAAAAGATGAACAAGACATGATACAGCAAAGATTAAGGATAGTCACCTTATTAAGAAAGAAAATGCCTCAATATGAAATAGCCAAACATTTAAATGCAAGTCTTTGTTCAATAACAAGAGGAGCAAAGGAATTAAAAAAAGAAGACAGTGCTTTAGCAATAATAGTCGATAAATATCTTATAAACGATAAAAACTTTCAAGAATCATTAAATAAATCAAAGTAATAATATACTAATCTCATCAACATAATCAAAATAGGACTTTTTTATAGATAAATAATTATTAGATATATTAAAATATTTACTATTATTATTTATAATATGATAATACTCGTCATAAAAATTTTCATTAAAGTAGTTATTGTATCTATCAATATTTATTCCTTTTACTGTTCTTAGTGAAAGGAATATAAATTCTTTTTTTCTAGTATCTATATCTAAGTATTCATTTTCTTTTATAGGAAGATTATTATTATCAATAAAATTAAAATAATCTTTAATGATTTTAACATTACTGTATCTATTATCATTATAGCATCCTACAGCAGATACTCCTATTCCAATATAATCTTTCAAAAGCCAATAATTACTGTTATGTATGGAATTGTAATTGTAAAGAGAATAATTTGAAACTTCATACCTTTTAAATCCAATCCCTTCCAATGTATCAGAGGCTTTTTTATAATATATTACAGATTCTTCTTCATTAGGAAGCAGATCTTTCCATTTTCTTTGAAGTGATTCAGTCAATTCCAAATAATAAAGAGAAAAATGCTTAAGTTTAGGAAGCAAATCATAAGAAAACAATATATCATCTCTTATTTGATTTTCACTATTTAAATGAAGTCCGCATATAAAATCAAGAGATATATTTTCTAAAGAGGATTTATTTATTAGTTTAAGAGTATTTATAATATCTTTTTTATCGGTATGCCTATTTATAACTGATAAACTTTTTTCATTGAATGTCTGTATGCCTAAAGAAAGTCTTATATTTGGTATATTCTCTAAGAATTTAATATATTCATTATTTATATCATTTATATTTGATTCAATGGTTATTTCTTTTATTAAATTTGTATTTAAATCTTTATTATGAACAATATTTAATATATTATCCAATAAATATTTTAATAAATCAGCACCCAATACAGAAGGAGTCCCGCCTCCAAAATATATTGTTTCTATATATGATTCATAATTTTGTATTCTTAATTTTAATTCTGATATTAAGCTTTCTGCATATTTTTTATATATTTCTCTATTATTCATATTAACAATAGAATAAAAATTGCAGTAACTGCATTTATATGTGCAAAAAGGGATATGTATATAAAGCCCTGACATAAAAAATAATATTAAAAACTTTGATCTTTCAAATAATTATAAAGATTTATTATAATACTGCCTATTTCTTTATAATCATCATTTTGTCCTATTAGAAAATAATAAACATATAAATAATCATCTGGTTCAGGATCATTTTTTCCTTCTCTAAGTTCATATTTACCAAATATTTTTATTATTTCCTCTTTCATTGTTATTTCATTCAATTTATTTATAATATTGCTGCTATTTGAAAATATAGTAAGATAGCATGTTTTTTTACTTATAAATAATTTAATTGTAAGATTATTATTTATATTGATAATAATAGGAGTTGAATTTGCATCTTTGTTATTTATAATATTTCCTTTAAATATTTCCTCATCTAAATATCTGCAGTTTTCATTTTGCAAGCCATTATCTTTTAAATATTTAATAGTATTATTGATAATTTCTATCTGCTCTTTTATAGGGCTTAATTGTATTTTTCTTGATTTAATTAAATAAGCAGAATCTGAAAATAATTTTGAGCACTCTTCAATATCATCTATTTTATTTAATGATTCATAAATTCCATTTTCACTAAAAAATTTTTCTATTACAGTATTTTTTTCCATATTATTCTCCTGTATTTTATTATTGCTTATATTTCTTTCATTATCTCTCATTTGAATTAAAGCAGAATAAACTGATATATATTTATCATCTTTCAAAAATGGATATTCAACAAAAATGTTATCTATAAAATCAGATATATCATTATGAGATAAATAACAAATCCTATTGTTTTCTTCTAATTTAGATTTTAATTCATCACTCAATGAATGTGACTTTTGACCATATTTACTTAAAAATACAATAAATAATTTATTTTCATTTACATAATTGTTTTCAAGTCTGTCATTATAATAATCTTCTAATTGATTTTCTAATTCATTTGCATTAATTTTATTTTCTATGATAATTTCAAAATCATCATTATATATTAGTAAGTCAATTCTTCTTCCGTATTTTGTCATTACTTCAGTATCAACATTAATATCATTATTTATACTAATATCATTATGTTTTAATTTCTCTTTAATAATATAATTAGAAAAATCTTTTGCTAAATTAATTTCTTTATTATCAATAATAAAATCAATTTTAAGCATCTCAGCCAACAATTTACTGTTATCAACTTCATTGCCAGAACATACTTCTATAATATTAAATTTAGGTATTCTTTTTTTTCTTTCTTCTTTTAAATGATTAATTATATTATTTTTTTCTTTTAAAAATACATTAAGTATATTTAACATTTCTATATTTTCCAAGATAACCTCCGCAGCAATCATTAAAAAGAGATTTTTAATTTTTAAAGAAAATTATAATAGATTAATTTATCGGATCTTTATAAAAAACTTCTATTTCAAGAAATCTTTTAATGAACTGTATTTCTGAGAATGCATTTTTCTTAATGCTTTTTTCTCTATCTGTCTTATACGCTCTTTAGTAAAAGAAAACATCTCCCCTACTTCTTTAAGAGTTTTTCTCTCCTGATCTATTCCATATCTTGCATTGATAATCTGTTTTTCTATATCTGATAAACTTTCAATAGCTGTTTTTAATTCTTCCATAAGCTCTTTATTTATAGCAGTTTCTTCAACATTTTTGGAAGTTTTATCCTCTATTGTATCTATAAGCCTATCTTTCATGCCATCATAATTATATTCACCTTCAAGAGAAATATGTTCTGTACTCATAGACATAATATGAAGTATATCATTAGGATCTTTATTTAATATGGTAGCTAATTCATTAACATCCGGAGTATATCCGCTTTTATAATAATATTGATGCACAGCTCTTTCCAAATCTACTAAATCCATAGCTTTATTTAAAGGAAGCCTTATTAGTCTTGATTTTTCATTTATGGCCCTTAAAATACTTTGTCTTATCCAATATACAGCATAAGATATAAAGTGATAGCCTTTATCCGGATCAAATCTGTCAGCTGCTATTATAAGCCCTAAATTTCCCTCACTTATTAAATCTTCTAATAAAAGTCCGCTGTTTTTATATTGTTTTGCTATTGTGATAACAAATCTTAAATTGCTTCTAATTAGTTTGGATCTGGCTTCTGCATCTCCTTCCTTTAATCTTTTAGTGAGTTCTATCTCTTCTTCCCTAGTTAAAAGCTTTTCCTTTTTAGCATCTGCAAAATATAATGATATATTATTCTGTTCTTCCGTATTAGTTTTTAACCTGCTTTCTGACATATTTCTCATACTCTTAAATTAGTTATTAATTATATCATTTTTAATCATTAAATCAAATTCATAAATATCTATTTGCAAGATCATGTACTACGGAATGATTGAAAGAATGAGAAGACTTATTAGCGACAATTTTGCCTCTTATAGGTCTGCCTAATATATATAAATCTCCAATTATATCCAAAATTTTATGTCTTACAAACTCATTATCATAATGAAGTTTAGTATTTATTACTTTTCCATCACAAAGAAGTATATGGCTTCCTATCATACCGCTTCCAGCCATTCCCATTTTTTGAGCATAATCAATATTATCTATAGTATTAAATGATCTGGCTCTTCCTACTTCTTCAGTAAATTGATCAAAATTCTCAAATTTATATGTATATTCCTGTACACCTATACTGCCTGCAAAATCTATACGAAGACTAACTTCAAGCCCGTCATAAGGTGAAAGTATTATATAAGTTTCATTATCATTAACAGTTCCATAAGTTAAAGTCTGATCTATAACTATAGGCTCTATATAATCATCCTGCTCTACAAAACCAGCCTCTTTCAAAGCATCGCAGAATACTAAAGCTGAACCATCAACATTAGGTACTTCTCCGTCGCATTTTACTATTAAATTAGTAATACCCATCATATGAAGTGCTGCTAAAAAATGCTCTGTAGTTTTTATATATCTGTTTCCTGATACTAATGCTGTAGAATTAACAGCCCCTGATTTATCTTTAGAAAGTATATTATTATGAGACAATTTTATATGAGTATTGGTATTAATATCAATAAAAACTATGCCTGTATTAATTTCTGCAGGAACTAATGTTAAAGCTGTTTTTCTTCCTTCCATTAAAGCAAAACCGCTTACAACAATACTTTTAGCTATAGTTCTTTGCTTAACCTTATATCCTACATTATTATGATGATGATTGGATTCATTTTCTTCATTATCAACAGATTCTGTTTTATTTGTAGTTTCTTTGAATACCTCTTCGCAGCTTGAAAGAAGTTTTGCTATACTTATAGGCTTTTCTAAAAAGTCATAAGCTCCCATCTTAGTAGCTCTTACAGCTGTTTCAACACCAGCATGCCCACTCATCATTATTACAATGGTATTAGGATATTTTTCTTTTATATTAGAAAGTATGTCTAGTCCGTCTACATCAGGAAGCCATACATCTAAAAATACCAAATTTACTTTCTTACTACAAAGTATATCTTCAGCCTCTTTATAATTTTTTGCTATATCTACTCCGTAGCCTTCATCTTCTAAAATATTCTGACAGGTAGTCAGTATATCTTCTTCGTCATCTATTATTAATATATTTTGTTTAGTTGTTACTGTTTGCATATTAAAGTCTTCCAATTTATAAATATAGTATATTAATGATATAAAATCAATATCTTGTTATATATTATCGTAAAATAATGATTATTTTCTTTAAATATTCTGATTCTTTATTAATATAACCTTACAAATAAACAAATAGTTAACAAAATTGCAAATTAATATACAAAAAATATTGTTTTTTTTATACTATAAATGTACAATATAGGACATTAATAATTATTATTTTAAGGAATATTAAAGTGAAAGATTTGCTTATTGAAATATTAGTAGAAGAAATACCTGCAGATTTTGCATATCCTGCCAGTGTAAGTTTTAAAAAAATAATAGAAAACACATTAAAAAACAATGGTATTAATTTCAGTTCTGTTAATTCATACACTACCCCTAGAAGATTAGCTATTTTAGCAGAAAATATAGAAGAAAAATCAAAAGATGAAGTCATAGAGTTTAGAGGCCCTTTATTTGAAAGCGCTTTTAAAGATGGAGCTCCTACAAAAGCTGGAGAAGGATTCTTGAAATCTCATAATATTGATGCTAATTCAATAAAAAATATAGATGAAAATGAATCATTTGATAAGCCATATATAAAAGAAGTAAATGGAAAAAAATACATATTTGTAAAAAAAGAGAAAAAAGGTATAGAAACAAAAAAACTATTTGAAGAAAAATTAGAAAGTATTGTTTCAAGTATAGATTTCAAAAAGAAAATGAGATGGGGAAATAAAGATTTTGCTTTTGTACGCCCTATAAGAAATGTACTAGCATTATTCGGAAATGAAATCATAAAAACTTCAGTTGCTGGAATAGAAACTAATAATAAAGTAACAGGACATAGACTTCTTTCACCTGAATTTAAAGAAATTAATAATCCTAAAGACTATGAAAAAATCTTATTAGAAAAAAATGTTATAGTTTCAAGAGAAAAAAGATTAGAAAACATTATAAATCAATTAGAAAATATTGAAAAAGAACATGGATATGAGGCTGTTTCAAAGAAAAAAGTATCTGAAATAGTTGTGGATTTGGTAGAAGAGCCTTACTTACTTACTGCTGAATTTGATTCTAAATTCTTAGAAGTTCCTAAAGAAGTTTTAACTAGTGAAATGATTGAACATCAAAAGTACTTCCCATTATGTAAAAAAGACGGTACTTTAACTAATTTATTTGTAATAACAGCAAATCAGCCTAAAACTCCTCAAATAATAGCAGGAAATATAAGAGTATTAACAGCAAGACTTTCAGACGGAAGATTCTTATACCAAGAAGATATCAAAAAAGGCATGGACGAGATGAATGAAAGACTCGAAATGCTTATGTTTAGAAAAGAGCTTGGAAGCGTTGCTGATAAAGTAAAAAGACTTGAGAAAAACTCAGAACTTTTAATAAAACTTTTAGGCTATGAAAAAGATAAAGAAAATATACTTAAAGCTATTAAATATATGAAATCAGATTTAGTAAGTAATATGGTTTATAATTTCCCAGAGCTTCAAGGTATAATGGGAGGATATTTTGCTAAATCTATGAATCTTAATGATGATGTTGCTTTAGCTATTAATGAGCAGTACAGACCTTTATTCGCTGCTGATGAAATACCTTCTAATGATACAGGTAAGGCTATAGCTATACTTGATAAAATGGATAATATAGCAGCAGGTTTCTATGTAGGAGATATACCAACAGGTTCTCAAGATCCTAATGCTTTAAGAAGACAGGCTTTAGGTATTATTAATATACTTACAAGGTCTAAAAAGCATGTTAATCTTAAAAAATTAATAGAAGATGCTATCAACTCTATGCCTAAAGATGCTAAAAATAATAAAAGCGAAGATTTAGTAAAAGATATATTTGAGTTCTTTAAATCTCGTTTTGAAAATGATATTGACTTTGCTAAAGACTCTGTTGCGGGCGTGCTTTCTACTGGTATAGATGATATGTATGATGCTTACTTAAAAATAGAAGCTATTGATGCATTCAGAAAGAAAAATGAAGAGTTATTCTCTAATCTTTTATTAGTATTCAAAAGAATTAAAAATATGATTAAATCTGCTAAAGATGTAAATTTAGATGAATCATTATTAAAAGAAGAGGCAGAAAAATCTCTATACAATACATATAAAGAAAAATTAAATGAAGTTAATAAGCTTATGGAAAATAGAGAATATGAAAAAACATTTGCTTTATTAGCTAGTCTTTATGAACCATTAGATAAATTTTTCAAAGATATTATGGTAAATGTAGATGATGAGAAAATTAAAAATAACCGTATAGCTTTACTTTCTTCAGTTGATAAAATTTTCAAAAATATGCTTGATTTCTCTAGTTTGGTAAAATAATAAATTAATAATATTTAATAAGCACTTTCATTTTAATATGAGAGTGCTTTTTTATTATCAACTTTTTCAAAAAACAACATAATATGTAAAAAATGTCTTACAAATAAAATACGACTATATTATATACTATGCTATTTATATAATAATTTTACAAAACTTCTAATTATATAATTGTAAAATTTCTTATAACTTTATATTATATAATCAATACAAAAAAGGAGAAAAAATGAGAAAAATTATACCTATAGTATTATTTATATCTGTTTTAATATTTTCATGTTCAAAGACAGATACAACATCAAATCAAACTGGAAAAGCTGAGGCAGGCACTATGGATATAGACTTTCAGGCCGTATTTGGAGAAAAAGCTAATGATGATAATAATTTAATGCAAAACTCATATTTAAAAGTTTCAGGAACTTACGGCAATATTGATGCTAAAGTGGATGCTGCTACAGGAGCTTCAACACCTGCAGGAGCTACTAAATCTTGGGATTCATATAGATACGAGAATAAGCAATATGCAAATAATAAAATAGAAAGAGGATTCGGATTCTTTGTACTTTACGGAGTATCACCTGCTAAAACTTATAATTTTGATGGTATGACTGGAACAGGAAAATCTCAAAAAGTATTGAATGGAACTAACGGCCCTATAATTACAGGAACAGGAGTTACTAAAGATGAAACAGGAGTAATAACTATAAGATATGCTCATGCAGGGGGACCTACTGTTTATCCTTGGGTTTATGAATTAAAATCTGATACTAATGGAATATTTAAAATAGGTTACGGTTCAGATAATAACAAAGTAAGTACTTCTCAAATTTCTAATGATATGAATTTTGCTGATATTCAAATGGTTACTGATAAAGCTAAAGACGGCATACCTTATTGGCAGGGTGATTTGCAGGGTACTTTTGAAAATGATACTTTAACTTTGAAAGGTACTTTAAAAGAAGTTAAATAAAAAATTAAATATATTTTATAAGAGGCTTTATTATAAGCCTCTTTTTTTATAAAAAATTAATTTTTAATAAAGTTATATTTATTATTTAACTAGTAATATATAATTTATAGATATATGTTATAAATGAGCTTTTTTATTTTATAAATTCATTATAATCTTTATATCTAAAAAATATAATTTAAAATTATTGCGGTATTGAATTAAAAAATTATATAGTCTAAAATGATAATATATAATTTTTTTAATTTTTAATAAAAATTTTTTTATCGTTGATTTTTATTTTATTATACTATGTAGTTTGGAAAAATTTGATATCAGATTTTTACCAAATTATAAAGATTGGAGAAAAATCTATGGTTCGATTATTACCTGTCCTTCTTTTAGCCGTATTTTTTATAGGATGCGGTCAGCTAGATTACGCTAATTCAGAAAATTCTATAAAAGCAAAAAATGTTATAATTCTAATTGCTGATGGACAAAGCACTGATGTAATTACATATTCAAGATGGATTAATGGAGGAGAATCATTAGCCATAGATGAAATGTTAAGCGGAGCAGTGAGAACCCATAATGCTGATTCTCCTATAGCTGATTCTGCACCTGCCGGTACAGCTATAGCTACTGGGTATAAATCATCTTATAAGCAGTTTATAGGTATTCTTCCAGATGAGGCTATACTTCCTAATTCTTCAATACCTACAGAAGCCAGAAGTCCTATAGCAAATGTATTAGAGGCAGCACAGCTTCTTGATAAAGCTACAGGAATTGTTGCTACCGCAGAAATTATGCATGCAACTCCGGCAGCGTTTTCGGCTCATGATATCACTAGAAAAGACTATGATGATTTAAGCGAACAGCAAATATTTCAGGACATAGATGTTATACTTGGAGGCGGATATAAGTTTTTTACTAAAGAAGGCAGAAAAGATGGAAAGGATTTGATATCTGAAATTACTAATTTAGGTTATTCTATAATCAGAACTTCTGATGAATTAAATTCTTTCACAGGCGATAGGGTTATAGGACTTTTTGCAGATGCAGATTTGGCATATGATATAGACAGAAATGAAACATCTCAGCCTTCATTGGCTCAAATGACTTCAAAGGCTATAGAGATACTTTCTAAAAATAAAAATGGTTTCTTTTTAATGGTAGAAGCTTCAAAAGTAGATTGGGCTGCTCATGCCAATGATCCAGTAGGATTAGTATCCGATACTTTAGCTTATGATGCTGCTGTAAAAGTTGCATTGGATTTTGCTAAAAAAGATAATAATACTATGGTTATAGCTGTAACAGACCATGGAAACAGTGGTTTTTCTATGGGAAATTATGACACATCTTTAAATTATCAACAAATACGATTAGAAAGCCTTATAGATCCTATAAAAAAAGCTTCACGTTCTTCTGAATATATAGCTAGAAAAATAGAAGCTGGCGAAGATATAAGAGAAACTATGTCTAAATATTATTCTATTAATGATATGACAGCGGCAGAAGTAAATTCTCTTACAGGAAAAACAGGCGATGATTTACATTATGCTATAGGGCCAATATTAGCAAAAAGAGCATATTTAGGATTCACTTCTCATGGACATACCGGAGAAGATGTTCCTTTATATACTTATTTACCTAATAATAAAAGAATTACAGGTCTTATAGATAATACTGATATAGCTAAAAATATTGCTAAAGCTATGGGAATAAATTTAGATGAAGCTTCCAAAAAATTATTTATGAGTGAAGATGAAATAAAAAAAGCAGGTGCTGAGCTAACATCTGACGGTCAAATTCTTACTATACATATGAAAGATAAAACTGCTCAAATGATGAAAAACAGAAATATAATTATTGTAGATGGAGAGAAAAAAACTTTAGAGGGAGTTGTAGTTTATAATGAGTCTAAATGGTATTTCCCTGCTGAGGTATTAGATATATTAAATAAGTAATTTTATTTTTTATATTTATAAGCGGAGCTGTTTTTTGCAGCTTCGCTTTTTATTTTTAACAATTTTTATTAAAAGGTATTCTGCTATATACCTAAACAAATATATTTTGTCAAAAATAAAACTATAGTTTCTTTTTAATATATGGGGCTTTGCCCACCGCTCTGCGTACTTCGTAATACCCCACTTCTTTTACCGAGTAGGTACCTTTCGGTATTGGTATAAGGCAAAGCCCGCCTCACGAAGTGTGCCTACGGCAGGCGAGAACATATATCCTCGGTAAACTTGGATACGCTTCACGAACAACTGCATTTTTAACCTAAAATTAGGGTATTACACCATATTTGATAGATATTCTTAAAATATAAAGTTCTAGCAATTGCGTTTTTCGCGTAGCGTATCCGAAAGGATAAAAACTTTGACGAAGTACGCAGAGCGTGTGCGACAAAAAAGTTGATAATATATTTACAAAATATAAAATTGATAAAATATAATTGTCTAAGTATTTAATTAAATAAATTATATATTTAAATAATTTTAATTATCATAAATAAAAATTAATCGCAAAATACCTCTGTTAAATAAATTTAACAGATGCTCGCAATTTTTATTTAAAATGCACAATAATATATCTATAATAATTAATTATAGATTTAAATGCTTCCATGCCTCATAAAAATGATGAACAGGGCCATGACCTTTACCTACACTGTCAACTTTGGCAGCCTGTAATGCATTGAATAAATACTGTTTTCCTAATTTTGAAGCCTCAAGAGGAGTTTTGCCATGTGCTATATAACTGCATATTGCTGCTGAAAGTGTGCATCCTGTACCATGTGTATTTTTAGTATCTATTCTTAAAGCATCTAAAAACTCTTTGCTTTCTTTATTAATAAATAAATCCCTTGACAATTCACCTTCTAAATGTCCGCCTTTAAGCATAACATTTTTTGCCCCCATATTGAGTATATCATTAGCGGCATCTATCATATCATCATCGGTTTTTATTTTTTTTGAAGTTAAATCCTCAGCTTCAGGTATATTCGGAGTTACAATAGTAGAAATAGGAAGTATATATTTTTTTAAGCTGTCCACTGCCTCTTCAAGAAGAAGTCTGTCTCCGCTCTTTGCCACCATTACAGGATCAACTATTATAGGTATATTCTTAGAATTATTACTCAAAAAATTGGCAACTAATTTTATTATATCACTATTAAAAAGCATTCCTATCTTTATAGCATCAGGTATAATATCATCAAATATGCATTCCAATTGCTCTTTTATAGCTTTTAATTCTATTTCATAACAGCTTCTTACACCTTGAGTATTCTGCACAGGTAATGCAGTAAGTACGCACATTCCATAACATCCCAAAGCAGAAAAAGTTTTCAAATCTGCCTGTATGCCGGCACCTCCGGAACCATCAAATCCGGCTATTGTTAAAGCCTTTACCATTATCAAAAACTCCTATAATTTATTATGAATTAAGATTATTTTAATTTTTCTATATATTTATCATATATAAATTTACATATTAATTTAGAATTAAATACTGATAAATCGACAAACTCTCCTATATACTCATTTCCTATTTTTTCAAGTATATTAATAGAAAAACTTATTTTATAAGAACTAATTGACATAGAAGCATTTTTTATAACATGCCCTACTTCTAGACTAGCTTCTTCAGGAGGCATAATAAATTTTAAGCCTACAGGCGACATTTCTATTATCATACCATGAAGAATCTGTCTTACACCATCATGTCTAAATACCAATTTAAAATTATCTAAATTGTTTATTACTATATGTTTTAGTTTTCTAGGCTTAACTCCAGCCTTATCTATTAAAACATTAAATCTATTCAAAAAATCTTTTTCATTGAATGGCTTTAACAAAAATCCTGAAACCCCAATTCTCATCATCTTAGTGAAAAACTCTCTTGTAGGATCAGCAACATGAACTATAACATGAACTCCATGATACCTATCATCTAAATAAATTTTTTCAAGTATACTCTCCATTTCTGTATCATTTTCCTCAACCTCTATAATCGCAATAGAAAAAGGAAGTTTACCGAACATACTTAAAATATTATTTTTATCTTTTACAGCCACAACTTCATATCCTGCCGTAATAAGAATACTGATAAAACTATCCCTTATTTGTAAAGATGAATCATAAACTAATACTCTCATAATATATACCTGAAAATTAATTATATTGTTTTTACATTATATAATAGAAAAAATTAAAATCAATAATATATATAAACTTAATCATAAACTCTAATAAGTAAATAATTTTTATAATGTAGTTATTAATATATTACATTTGGTATATTATACATTTAATAAAAATATATTATTATATTTCATTAACAAAAATATAGTAAAAAGTTGTTTTTTTTTATTTATTATATATAATAAAGAGATGAAAACATCTGTATATAATTTATTTCCGCCGCTTCTAGGGCATATAAAAAATTGGTATAGCCATATTGATAGGATTAAAAATATGGGTTTTGAATGGGTGTATATTAATCCTATAACATATCCCGGATTCAGCGGAAGTCTGTACGCTACAAAATATTATTATCAATATAACCCTGCTTTTTTCACTAGCTGTGAACAAGAAATTGCTGAAAAAGAGATTAAGGATTTCATTGCATATTGTAATAATAAAAATATAAAAGTAATGATAGATTTGGTTATTAATCATTCATCAAAGGACTGTAATTTGACTAATGAACATCTTGAATGGTATAAAACCAAAGATGGAGCTTTACAATCTCCCGGAGCTTGGGATAATGGTAAATGGGTTGAATGGGGCGATTTAGCTATGTTCAATAATAAAAGAGATCCCAATGAAAAAGATGAGGAAGAAAACGCTGATAATAAAGATAACAGTGAAGAAGAAAATAATCAGTATATAAACAATAATGAAATATTAAATCCTATATGGTATTATTGGAATGATTTAATAAAACATAATCTTGATTTAGGATTCAGCGGATTCAGATGCGATGCTGCGTATAAAGTTCCTAAAGAATTATGGAAATATTTAATAGATAATGCTAAAAAAATAAATAATGAAGTTATATTCTTTGCTGAAAGTTTAGGCTGCTCTATAGAAGATACTAAAAAACTCATAGATGCCGGTTTTGATTATGTGGCAAGCAGTGCTAGATGGTGGGATTATGAGGGCGAATGGTTTATAGAACAGTATGATCTAGCAAGAGAAAAATGCCAACAAATAGCATTCCCAAGTAATCATGATACTAGAAGGCTTATTGAAGAATATGATGGCAATATCTGGAAAGTAAAACAAACTTTCTTGTTTACAGCAATAGTATGTGATATGTGGATGATAACTTTAGGAGATGAATACGGATTCTTGAAAAGATGCAATGTTGTGGGCGGAAATGAAAAAGATTATGAAAATATAAACTATGATTTAAGCGAATATATAAAAGATATCACTAATTATATAAAAAATAATCCTATACTTGCTAATTGCGGTAAAATAGTTTCTGTTGAGATAGAAGAAAAAAAGAAACTAGAAAAATTAAAAAAAGAAACCGATACTCATAATGAAAATCATGAACATAATGAATATTATGAGCAGGAAAGAATCTATAAAGAAAAAAAGGAAAAAGATCCTTTTAGAAAGTTTTATAAGTATAATTTAGATGAAAGCGATAAACTTTTAATCATAGTTAATATAACTTCTAAAACTGAAAAATTAGATACAAAAGAATACGGTATAAAAGAAGATATATCTTTTGAAGGAAAAATAGAAAATATTACAGAAACTATAGATATATTGCCGTATCAATTAAAAATATTCACTTTATAGGAAAAATGTATTTGGTATAACATTATAGGAAGTTTATTTTATGGAAGAGAGAAAATCTATAGACAGTTTTTTTTCAGATTTATCTATGGGGCTGCTTTTTGCTGAAAACACAAATGAAATAGACAGAGTTGTTGATTTATTCTTGGAAAAAACTTGTCAGTACTACGGTTTTGATTGCGGAGAAGTGTATTTTCCTAAAGGGGATTATCTTATACTTAGAGGTGTATATGGAATAGATAGATATTATGTATGTAAAGTTGATTTTCCAATATCTGCCAATCATTGTAAAGATGTATTATATGATCAAAAAATTTATGTAGGTGAAAATATCAATCATACAAATATGGAAGTATTTTCAGATTATTCATCTATGTTTGTACTTCCAATATTTTTCTATGCAAATCCTATTGGAGTTGTGGTTTTTAGAAATAGAGAAAATAAAATAGAATTCTACAACTCTATAATTGATGAAATAAAAAATGTTATAGGACACTTTGCTGTATATGCTAATAATGTACTTCAAAGTGTAACATATAAAGAAAGAGATAAACAGTTAAAGCTGCTTAGAGAATTATATTTGAAATTAAGCGATGTTGATGATTTTGAAAATAATTTAAATCAATTAGCAAATGATATTGCCAATATTTTCACAGCTAATAAAGCATTTATAAGACTCAGAAGAGAAAATGGAGAATTATATACAAGGTCTAGCTATGGATTTCCGTATAATTTTGATTATTCAATATTTGAGAATGATGATTATATAAGTGAATTTTGGGATAAAGGTATATTCTTTATAAATAATACGGCAAACAATAAATACTATGAAAGATTTAAAGGCGTTATAAATAGATCTGTACTATTCAATAGAATACCTGCTAAAAATAATTGTATAGGCTATATAGTTGTTATAGATAAAATACCGGATGCGGTTAATCCTCTTGGAGATTTTGATTCAAACGATGTTAACTTATTTAATCCGCTTCTAGCTAATATAGCAAGTAGAATTTCAGAGCATTATAATATTGTAGAATTAAGCAAAGCAAACGAAAAAAATATGAAACATATGTCTCGTTTGAATACATTATATGATATAAGCAATATTTTATTGGAACGCTCAAAAACAGAGGATATATTATTCCTACTTTTAACAATAGCTACAATAGGAGATGTATTTGCTTTTAACAGAGCATTTGCTTTTCTTTACGATAAAGAATTCAATGTATTTAGAGGAAGAATGTGCGTTGCTCCTACTAATGCTCAGGAAGCTGCTATGATTTGGAGCAATATGCAAAAACTAGATAAATATGCCCTTAGAGAAAAATTAATGCTTTCTTTTGACAAAAGAAGCATGGAAGATTCTTGGGATTTAAATCAGAAATTTTTGAATACTGTTATACCTAATAATGAAAACTGTAAATTATTCTTTGATGTATTTAATAATAAAAACAGCATCAATATAACAAACACAGATAAGCCTGAAGTTGAACAAATAAAACAATATACTGATATATTCGGATACTGTCCTTTCGCTATAATACCTATAATGAATGCTACAAATTGTATAGGTATGGTAGTAGTTGATAACTCTTATAATGGAAAACCTATACCTGAAGACGACTTGGATTATTTGAAAATGTTCGGAAGGCAGGCTGCTGTAGCTTTAGAATATTCATATCTTTATAATGAAATAGAAAAAAATAACAATGCATTAAAAGCCGCTGAAAAAACTTTATTAGATTTAAAAAGTTTAGCTATCATAGGAGAAATGAGCTCTTCTATGGCACATAATCTTAGAAACTTCATAGTACCTATTGCAGGCTTTGCTAATAGGCTTGTAAAGGTAAGTAAAGAAGAAAATATAAAAAACTATGCTCAAATAATAGCTAATGAAGTTGAAAATTTAGAGAATTATTTGAGAAGGAATTTATCATTTGCAAAGAGTATTAATCTGGAAGTGGACAATATAAAAATAGAAGATATGATTAAATATCTTACTATTTTATCAAATGAATATATAAAGAAAAGCGGAAAAAATATTAAATTCTATGCTGTAAAGGTCACTAAAGAAGATGTTGTAAAATGGGATTATGATAGAATGAATGAAGTTATATTCAATCTCATAATCAATGCTATAGATGCTATAAATGACGGAGATGAAGATTCAATTATAAGTGTAATATTTGATGATAATGCATACAGAGAATCTATCATAGACATCATAGTAGAAAATACTAATTCATATATAGAACCTGAATTAGCTGAAAAAGTATTTACTCCATTCTTTACGACAAAGAGTCATGGAGTTGGTATAGGGCTTGCTATTTCTAAGAGAATAGTGGAAGCACATGGCGGAAGTATGGTAATAAAAAGTGTTAATAGTCCGTCTAAAATAACAACTTTTTTTGTTTCCATACCTGTTAATTTAAATAATTAAAAATCATTTTCCGATAATAATTTAGTGGAGATGAAAATATGGCTAAAATAAGTGAAGCTGCAAAAGCTGATTGCACTAGGATGCAAAATAAATATAAAAATTTGCTGGCAGGAATAGAATCAAAACTAGTAAAAGTAGAAAAAGATTTGCTTACTTTGGAAGATAGTTTTGAAATAGCTGCTAAAAAAATAGAAGCGGCTGTACTATACATTCAGGCATCTTCTTATATTGCAACCACTTGTTATATAGCTATAGAATTCATAGATGTTCGTTCTGATAATCAGCTTAATGATGGAAGAAGATACATTAACAAAGCTATTATGCTTTTAGAAGAAGTGTTCGGAAACCATACAGATGATTCTCTCTCTTTAAATGAAGAAATACATGAATATTTCAAAGGCAAATTATCTGATGAATGGAAATATAAATTTATCTGCTCATTCGGATATGTTATAGACTATTTCAAATATTGTTATGGTGAGAATTCTAAATGGCTTCAAAATTTTATAGAAATAGAAGCTAGATTTGCTACTATAGGCAAAAATATGATAGACTTCAAAACTTATATTAAAGAATTGAGTCCTGAATTGGAAGGATATAAATTCAGAGTAAAATTGATGGAGTTAGTAAAAAAACTATTAGCTTCTGCCGCTGAACAATACAGAACTAAATATGAACTTCAAGATAAAAGATTAGATGATATGAAAATGGCTTTAAATATCATAGCTTCTCTAAGAAGAATACATGTATATTTAAATGAAAACGAAGAATCCGAAGAGAAAAAGAAAATGTATGATCTTTGGAAAAAGAAAATGGATGCCGACATCAAAAAAATGAAATAATATACATACCTTTACAATTTTTTACTTTTTAGTATAATAATAATAATACTTATGAAAATTAAAATTACTTTAATACTATCTCTTATATTTGTTGTTATTATATTAAAAATAGTAACATTTTCTAAAAATTTTGTAGAAAATTATTATTCAAGATTAATATACAAAAATATAGCCGGTACTATAAACCGCATATCTTCAAATTTTAGTTTTTCATTAGGTGAAGTACTTCTTTTTTTATTTATAATAGCAGTTATAATTTTTATTGTAATAGCTTTTAAAAAATCTTTTTTCAATGCTGATATAAAATCATTAGCAGATAAATCAAAAACAGCATTAAATTTTTTATATATACTAGCCTGCTCTATGATTGTTATATATATAATATTTCTTTTGGTATGGGGATTAAATTATCATAGAGTGCCTTTAATAGAAAATTATCCCCCAAGAGAAATAAATAATGATGATATATATTTGCTAGCTGATACTCTTGTAAAAAATATAAACAATCTAAAAGATGAAATGAAGTATAAAGAAGTTAATACCAATTATCAGGCTTTAAATAGAATGATAGAATCTGAATATAATAAAGTATTTGAGGATTTTGAGTTTTTAAACATGCATTATTCAAAAACAAAACCAATAATGATATCAAAATTGTTTTTACATCTTCAAATAACAGGAATATATTCACCTTTTACATCTGAAGCAAATGTAAATATACTTATTCCAAGCATATCAATACCTTTTACAATAGGACATGAAATGGCTCATCAAATAGGCATAGCTTATGAAGATGAGGCTAACTTTATATCGTATGTAGCATGCTCTAAACATACAGATCCATTTGTAAGATATTCAGCTAATTTTGAGGCACTTCTATATGTTTTGGGTGAATTAAAAAGAGATGAAAATTATGCTCACTTGATGTCGAATTTAAATAGCGATACCAAAGAAGAGATAAAAAAATATTATGAGTTTTGGCAGCAGTATATGGGAAATCTTTCAAAGGTAAGCCAAAAAGTTAATGATACATATCTTAAAGCAAATAGCCAAGATGACGGAATAAAAAGTTATTCAAGGGTTGTTAAACTATTAGTATTATACCATAATATTAACCCTCAATAAAATTTAAAGTTTTACGATAATAAAACTACATATATAATTATAACTAACAAATAGGATATTTTACATGCGTTTAGATGAACCGCCTTATTTTTATCAATGCAAAAAATGCAAAAGAAGATTTACTGTAAGAAGAAAAAAACATACTATAAATTTATTAATAATAAAACTAAATAAGCAGAAATGTCCTTACTGTAAAAGCTCAAGAACAAGAAATATTGATGATCTTGTAAAAGCAGTACAGTGACTTTTTATTATTCATTCTTTGAATCTATAATATAAACAAATTATATCAGTATAATATAAATTTTTTATATATTTGATGTTTAATTCATATTATATATAATAATTGCCTATTGAATTATTATAATATTTGATATATAAATCAATTATAGGCGGTATTATTTTATGAATGAAGAATTAAATGATAAAGAATTAAATAATAATGATACACTAATCAATAATGATAGCTCTTTCCCTGAAATTGAAATATATGTCAATAAAAGAAAATTATCCATACTCATATTTGTATCTCTGATTTTTATTGTTATGGGGATATTTATATTTATCAATAAAAAAGAGTTTAAAGAAGAACTTATAAGTATTTTTATATTAATACTTTTTAGTGTATGTCTTTTAACTTTTATCATGCAATGGTTAAAATCTAGAAAACCTATAATCACATTAGATGAAAACGGCATAGCTTATTATGTTTTATTAAAAAATCAAAATATATTTATTAAATGGGCAGATATTAGAGAAATACTTTTTTCAAAAACATTTATATATATTTATTTGAAAGAAGAAAATAGTTTATTAGAAAATAAAAAAAATAATGATGAACCTATTGTCATATATATATCAGAAATAAATATGAAAAGAAATACTTTAATATATCTCATAACACATTACTTTGAAAATAAAAATCATGAAGGAGATATTTAATTATGAATAATAAAAATAATAAATTATATTCAGATAGTAAATTTTCTATTAAAATTTATATAAATAATATAAGATTCTTCGCGGTAATGATGATAGGATTAATTATTGCTATACTTTTAATAGATGTACTATTTACACAAAATCCTGATGAGGATATGAAGGCTGCTATTATATTTGTAGTATCTTTTTTTATGTTCGGGGTTATTATACTTTCTATCATTCTAATAAGAAGTGTAATTTTTAAAAAAGCAAGTTTCATATTAGATGATAAAGGAATATATTATAATAATTTGCTTGTGAAAAGTTATATTTATGTTCTTTGGAAAGAAATAAAAGACTTAGATATAATAGGAAGCTACTTGTTTATATATTTGAAAGATCCCCAAACTTATTATTTCAGGAAATTCAAAGGAAGAATAGTATCAGAAGATCCATTGTATATATATTTGGGTGATTTGGATATAAGCAATAAATTTATAAACAGCATGTTTAAATTCTTTGATGATAACTACAGAGATCTAGAAGATGATAATGATGAAGAAGACGATTATAAAAAATATTATAGGGATTATTATTAATATATAAAAAAGGTGCATTGAAAATATAAAAGAGATAATCAATGCACATTTGAAAAACTTCTGATTAAATTATTTAAAACTTCTGTCTATATCAAGTTCTCTTAAAGTTCTAATCATCTGCATTTCCATTTCTATTCTAAAATTATCATTAACAGCACTATTTATAGCATTATTATTAGGATTTCTCTGATGCATTTGAGATTTAATAGTAGAATTATTTACTCTCATCTGATTTTCAAGCATTCTGTATCTAGGAGAATATCTGCCATCTATATCTCTTAATTTCTGTCTGTCCCAATAGCTCATATAACCGCTTCCGAACCTGTAAAATCTTCCATTCCTATAATATGTTTTAGTATATCCCGGATTTGAAAATCTTGGTGTTGATAAATCATTTTTATAAGGATAAACAGGTATAGCATTCTTTGTTGTTTGCGGAATAAAAGGTCTTACATTCCCAACCCTAGGAGTCGGAGAATAACGATATTGTGAAAAAACCAAGCTTGCAACAGTTAAAAATATTAAAAATATTTTCATATATACCCTCCTAATTATTTTATATAATTATTATATAACTATTATATAATAAAGCAATATCAAAAAATAAGCCCCGCATAATAAATATCATGCGGGGTATAAAGTTGAGCGATTAAAAAAATTATTTATTTTGGTATACTTTGTCTATTTCTAAAAAACACTGACTTCTTAATTTTTGTAAGTCTGCTGAAGCTTTACTTCTAGCATCTATTGCAGCATTAATTGCATTTTGATCTGGAGTTTCTTTTCTCATTTCAGCGTTTATGTTTTGTGTTTGATTATATATTTCCATTCTTAAACTATCCATTTGAGGGAAATATTTATCTTGTATGCTTCTTACTTGATCAATTTGCTCTTGAGTAAGTGCAGCACCATAATATCCGTAACCTCTTCCATATCCAGCACCATATCCTCTGCCGTATCCGCATCCGCCTCTTCCGTAACCTCTACCATAGCCGCATCCATAACCATCGGCATATCCATAACCTCTTCTGTGTCCTCTTCCATAACCATCACCGTATCCGTAACCTGCACCATAACCTCTGCCATATTGAGCGAATAATGATACTGAACCTAAAACCATAATTGCTATTGAAATTAATATTACTGCTTTTTTACTTATTTTGTTTTTCATAATTGTTTTCTCCTTTTAATTTATATATTTTCTTAAATTATTATGCTAATTAATTATAGTAATAACATCCGTTATTATTGCCTCTGTTATAATAATTGTTATTATAACCGCAAGAGTTTCCTCTATTTCTTCCATTTCCATAACCTCTGCCATACTGGGCGAATAAAGACACTGAAGCAAAAATCATTATTAATGCTGAAATAAAAATTATAATACCTTTTCTCATATATTTTCTCCTGTTTTTTATTTTTTATCATTTTGTTTTCTTATGCCTTATTAGACGATGATAAAAATAAAAAGTTCCCGAAAAAATATAAATTTATTAAAAAAATTGAATTTTTTTATATACTAAGGGCATGTATATGTAATTTACTTAATTTTTTTATATAATTTCTTTATTAATCCTATTTTTCCAAAGCATATATAGTAGAATAATGCCAATATTAACACCACAGGAACGGCAACAGCTGTGAAACCTACCAAAAAGAATAATATGCCTGAGAAAAATTCTTTCAAAAATGAAATTAAATTCAAATATTTATTATATATATTTGTATTACTTTTTATTGCTTCCGGATTTGATATATTTAAAGTTACTCTTGAATAATCAACAGATGACTGAAGATTCTTTAAATTTCCTTTCATACTTTCTATTTCATAAGTTAAATTATTGATTCTATCTTCTACTTTTAGTATTTCATCAATATTTTTAGCTTCTCTTAAATAATTTCTTAATTTTTCTAAAAGTACTTCCCTATTTTTTATCCTATTTTCTGTATCATAATAAGCTTCTGTAACGTCCTGAGTATTTATATTTTTATTTTCAACTTTTTCATTTTGTTCTATGAAATCTATAAAGGTATAAAGATTTTCTTTAGGTATTCTTATATTAAGATAATATCTATTTTTAGAAGATTCAACATTATCAAAATATCCATTATATTCTTTTAATTTCTCTTCTATGGATTTATAGCTTTTTTCTACATCTTTTGAATTAACTCTTATATCAACTGAAACTATTAATTTTCTTTCTACAGCTGCCACATTTGAATCAGCATAGTCTGATACAGTACTTTCTTCTTCCATTCTGGCCTGAGGAGCAGGAGGCGGAGCAGATACTCCTGAAGTTGCAGCTAAAAAATTAATATTTTGCTCGGAAGATCCGCTTTTACCACCGCAAGATAAAAATAATAAAAATGTAAAGATTATAAATATAAATTTTTTCATATAATTACCCCCAAAAAATCATTTAATATAATAATGATATTATAACGAATTATTTTTTCAAGCTGTATTTTATATAAAAAGTATTTTATTTATTGTTACTTATATCTTTTAAATTATTTTTATCACAGTATACTATATTAGTATTAGGATTCAATTTCAAAACTTTATTATAATCTTTTATAGCCTCTTCATAAAGCCCTATATTATACTTAGCATTAGCCCTATTATGATAGGCAAGTTCATTATCAGGTTTTAATTCAATAGCCTTATTATAATCTTCTATAGCATCATAATACAAACCCAAATTATATTTTGCATTTCCTCTGTTATTATATGCCCATACATAATTTGGATTAAATTCTATAAACTTATTATAATCTCTTATAGACTCTTCAAATAAACCCAATTGAAATTTAGATAATGCCCTTAAATAATACATTTTCTCATCATTTGGATTTAATTCAATGGCTTTGTTATAATCATATATAGCATTTTCATAGAGTTTTAACTCCTGATTGGCAAGTCCTCTTATATAATATATTTCACTATCCGAACAGTTTATAAAATCATTAAGAAAATTATTGATTATATCTACAACATCTTTATAAAGTGAAAGATTAAATTTCTGTTTAACTAAATTCTTTATATCAATTAAATTATCATTCATAAAATATAGCCATTATGATATATTAAAGAATTTTATACTTTCTTCTAAAAACTTAGCTTTATCAAATAATCTCTTAGATAATTCGCTTGATTCCTCAGCCAAAGCAGCATTTTGAGTAGTAGCACTTTCTATACTATTTATAGCAATACTTATTTGAGAAACTCCTGCCTCTTGTTCTAATGATGTAGAAGTTATACTCTGCATTAAATCAGAAGTTCCGGATACTTTATCCTGCAATTGAATAAATATTTCCTGAGATTCCCTTGCAGTATTTGTAGCAGTATCTATTTTTTCAGCGGTATTATCAACAAGAGAAGTAATATCTTTAACAGATGTTTGAGTAGTTTGTGCCAAATTCCTAACCTCGCTTGCTACAACAGCAAAACCTTTTCCTTGAGTACCAGCACGGGCAGCCTCTACCGAAGCATTAAGAGCAAGTATATTAGTTTGAAATGCTATATCTTCAATAATCTTTGTAATATCTTTAATCTTATCGCTAGCCTGATGTACTTCTTCTATACTAGAAACTGTTTGTGCTATTATATTGGCAGCTCCTTCAATATGTGTCATAGATTCAGACATCATATTTTTACCGGATACAGAATTATCAGCAGATGCTTTAATAGTAGAAACTATTTCCTCCAAACTTGAAGCTGTTTCTTCCAAACTAGATGCTTGAGAATCAGTTCTGCTTGAAAGTTCAACACTGCTTTCCATCATTCTCTGAGAAGCTAAAACTATTTCATTTGATGCATCATTAACATTGCTTACAACCTCAGCTAATTTCTTACTCATAATATTAAATGCTTTCTCTAACTCTCCGAATTCATCTTTTCTATAATTAGTTTCAGATTTAAGTTCTATATTTCCTTCAGATATTCTATTTGCCTTTTTCATCAAAACACTTAAAGGACTCATAGTTTTTGTGATATATGAAACCGAAAATAAATTAACAAATATTATAGACAATATACAAACTATTATAGCTATTCTAACCATACTTATATTTTCAGCATATATAACATTATCATCTGTTGCCATAGATAATATCCAAGGCATAGTATTCATTCTTGTATAAATTGCTGTTCTCTTTTCACCATTAGTATCAGAAATATATTTTAATGTACCATTATCTTTGTTAGATTTTATAACTTCATCATAGCTTTTATTTGCTGAAGTATTTATTTGATTTCTAGTATCAAGCGAAATATTTCTTTGATAATCAATTGCAAATAGTCTTCCTGTTTCTGGAAGCTGCAATTCTCCTAATTTTGCTCCTAAAGCATCCCAATTAAGAATCATATACACTGTTCCAACTAACACATTATTAGTTTTAACTCCTGCAATGATTGCTAAAGTCATATTATCACTTATAGTTGATTTTATTACTTTTGTATCATAAGCAACATCATAATTATTTTTTACAAAATTATCCCAAATGCCTGGTCTTAGCTCTTTTATACTTCTTCCTAAATTGATACTTTTTGTATTTTGCAAAGTAATACCATTTACATCAGTAACCCCAATATCCAAAGAATATTTATTTATAGCTTCAAACTGTTTCAATGTATCTATTAATGCTACAGCTTCTTCAGGAGTTTGAGTACCAGATAAATAGTTAATAATAGAAGGCGTAATAGAATATGTTTTTATTAAAGTATTGTTTTCTTCAAACCATGTATCCAGCATAGATTTATAACCTTCTATAGTATTATTATATCCAGCATATGTAGATTTTGTTATACCTACATAAGATTTATATGATAATATTATTATTGTTATTATAAGAAGTATTGTTGTAATAATACTTATAGTCAATGGCATCTTAAATCTTATAGAACTAGTCTTTTTCATGGCATTAGATCCTCTAAAATTTAATATTTTATAAAAATAGTTTAACACTTATTACAAAATTTATATATACAAATTTATCGTTTTTTTATATAAAAAATTCAATTAATATATAAATTTATTTGATTTTTAATTAGTATTTATATATTTTTATAATATTAGTATTCTTTAATTAAGAAATTTATTTTATAAAGCATTTACAATTAATAAATACTATATTATGATGTTAATATGAAAACTAATATAAAGAATAAATTAAAAAAAATTATAAGCTTTATACCTATGTTTATAATTATTATTTTAATACTATGGTATAAATCTCCAATAAATGGAATAAAATGCTATCCTGAAAGCGTATCAAAAATAGATATGAATTATAATGGAAAATCTATAATTGTAACCAATACTAATGATATAAATTTCATAATAAAAAGTTTGAATAGTATATCTTTAAATAAATCAATATTAAAAATAAATAAATCTAAAATCGGATTCATAATAAATATACATTCAACTAATAAAAACATGATTAATAATTTAATTATATATTCAGCTGAAGCAGCTTCTATAGGAAATTTTTATTATACCGATAAAAATACAATGTTACCTTATGAATATATAAAAAATTTGTACACTAATGTAAATTAGATTCAAATATATGTAAAAAAAATATAACACTTTTTTTTAAAATTAGGTATAATTAAAAAGTATAGTTTAAATAAAATAATTTTTTGAATCTGGAGAAGATAAGTCATGAAAAAACTTCAAAGCTTAAGAGTGAAGATGCCTCTCATCATTATTTCTATGGTTACTTTCTTTATTGTAGCATTAATAGTAATAACAGAAATAAAAGCATCCGATGCCATAAAAAATGCTACATATACTGGATATAACAACACAGTTATGGGCTTTGCATCACTTATAGATACTTGGTTTGATGATCAATTGGTTATAGCAAGCATATACGGAACTTCTGAAGAATTAATAAGATATTTGCAGTTAAGAACAGAAGATTTAAGAAATATAGCTTTAAATAATCTAAAAAAATTTAAATCATTAAATGAATATGCTATAAATATAGGCTTATCAGATTCTAATGGAATAGTATTGATCGATTCAGATAACCCTGATCTAGTAAATCAAAATGTTTTTAATATACATCCAGATTTAAAAAATAAAATAAATGGTAACTCTAAAGGAGTATTCGGAGAAAATATTACTCACTCTCTTACAACTGGCGGATGGTCTTTAATACTGCTAGAAAAAGTTACTGATGGTAATAATCAGCTTATTGGATATTTATATGTTATGCTTGACTGGTCTACTTTGAATAAAAATCACATAGAACCTCTTGTAATAGGTAAAACAGGAAGTATGTTTGCTATTGATAAAAATTTAATAATAAAAATACATAGTAAAACAGAAAATATAAATCAGCCTGCTCCTGCTCAATTTAAAGATGCTTTCAACTTGGGAAAAGGAATATTAAGTTATGATTTCAATGGTGAAAGCAGAGTTTCATCAGTTATGACATTAAAATCACAGCCTTGGGTATTGGGTATATCTGTAACAGAAGCTGAAATATATGAAGCTAACAGAATACTTATGCTTATGATGATAGTAATATCTCTTATAGCTATAGTTATAATATCAGTATTTATATCTATATTTATTATGTCTATAACAAAACCATTACATTTATTAGTAGGTGTTGCTAAAGAAATAGCAGATGGAGATTTAAGAACTACAAAACAAAAAATTAAAAGAAAAGATGAACTTGGAGAATTATCAGATGCATTTGTTGCTATGAGAAAAAAATTAGTAGATACTATAATGACTGTTGAAGAATCTGCAAATAATATTACAATGGCTGCAAAAGAATTATCTGAACAAAATACAGATTTAGCACATAGAACAGAAAGTCAGGCAGCAAGTATTGAGGAAACTTCTGCCTCTATGACAGAAATTTCTGCAACAATAAGAGACTCTGCTGAACACTCTATAAATGGAAGTAAAATGATATTAGATTCTAAATCATCTGTAGAGAATGCTGGAAATATTATATCTGAAACAACTACAAATATAGAAGAAGTTCATGATGCAAGTTCTAAAATTAAGGATATAACAAAAATAATTGAAGATATAGCATTCCAAACTAATATACTTGCTCTTAATGCTTCAGTAGAGGCTGCACGTGCCGGAGAACAAGGTAAAGGATTTGCTGTTGTAGCTGCTGAAGTAAGAAACTTGGCTCAAACTACTCAAACTTCAGTAAAAAGCATTACAGATTTGATTGAAAATGTTTATGAAAAGATAGATAAATACAGGGACAGCAAGAGAATCTCAGGAAATATTTATAGAAATACAGAATAAAATAGACGATGCTTCTAAAATTATGCAAGGAATAAGCAACAGTGCGGTTGAACAGCAAAATGGTATAGATCAGGTAAAAATAGCAATAGCAGAAATGGATTCTACAACTCAGAAAAATGCTGCATTAGTAGAAGAAGCTACTGCATCTGCTGAATTATTATTCGCTCAGTCTAAAGAATTAATGGATGCTATACACTTATTCAAACTTCCTGATGGAACTAAATAAGTAAATTATAAAATATAAAAAAATACCTCATACTTTTATTTAGGGTATGGGGTATTTTTATTTTAAACATATTATATAATCAAATATTATACAAATAAAATATATATTGAAATAAAAAATCACAATATATGTATTAAATGTACAATACTATATAAGAAAATCTTAAATATTACAATATCTTTACCATTTTTTACCTATTTTTACATAAAAACATAATATGCTTTATTATTCAATATTATTTATATAGTTATATAACTATACAAATAAAAATTATGAGGTTAATATTTTATGAACAAACTCAAAAGCTTGAAAGTGAAAATACCCCTAACAATCATTTCTGTAGTAGTAGTATTTATAGCGGCATTAATTGTAATAACTGATATAAAAGCTTCAGAAAGTCTTAAAAAAACGGCATTAGACGGATATAATAATATTGTTTTCGGATATGCTTCTCTAATAGATACATGGTTTGATGAACAAATAATTATAGCAGAAACTTATGGATCAAATAAAGAATTAATGGATTATCTAAAAAATGGCAGTGAAGCAGAAAAAGAAGCAGCTTATAATAGACTAAAAAAAATACAGTCAATAAATAAATATGCTATTAACATAGGATTAACTGATATCAATGGCAATATAACATTAGATTCAACTGATGAAAATTACATAGGTAAAAGCATTTTTGATTTCAATGCTGATTTAAAAGATAAATTAAATTCTGATAAAAATACTATATTCTCCGAAGAAATAACAAAATCTTCTGTAACAGATAATTGGTCTTTAACTTTAATTGAAAAAGTATTTGATGATAATAATCAATTAATAGGACATCTTTATATTATTTTCGACTGGGCTAAATTTAATATACAGCATGTGGAGCCTTTAGTTGTTGGAAAAACTGGCAATATGTTTATGATAGATAATAATTTAATTTGTAAGATACATAGTAAAACTCAATATATAAATATTTCAGCACCTTCTGAATTAAAAGGAGGATTCGATTTAGGAAAAGGAGTTTTCCATTATGTTTGGGAAAATGAAAAAAGAGTATCATCTGTAATTACATTAAAAACTTTACCTTGGGTACTTGGAATATCAGTAACTGAAAAAGAAATTTATGAACAAAATCAAATACTTCTAATTATAATAATATCAATATCATCAGCAGCTATATTAATATTATCTGCATTCATATTCTTATTCATAAAATCTATAACAAAACCATTAGACATATTAGTAAATTCAGCAAAAGAAATAGCAAGCGGAGATTTGAGAAACACAAAAGAAAGCATACATCGTGAAGATGAATTAGGAGAATTATCCAATGCATTTACATATATGAGAAATAAATTAGTTGATACTATAAAAGAAGTAGAAATTTCAGCAAACAATATCAGCACGGTTGCTAAAGGTTTATCTGAACAAAATAATAATTTATCAAATAGAACAGAAAGCCAAGCAGCAAGTATAGAAGAAACTTCAGCATCTATGAATGAAATAACAGCTACTATAAAAGATTCTGCGGATAATTCTATAAATGGAAATAAAATGATATTGGATGCAAAATATTCTATAGAAAATGCTGGAAATATAATCTTAGAAACTACTTCAAGCATAGAAGAAGTAAATGAAGCAAGCTATAAAATAAAAGATATTACAAAAATAATTGAAGATATAGCATTTCAAACTAATATACTCGCTCTTAATGCTTCTGTAGAGGCAGCACGTGCCGGAGAACAAGGAAAAGGTTTCTCTGTAGTTGCAAGCGAGGTAAGAAATCTTGCTCAAACTACACAAACCTCAGTAAAAAGCATATCAGAGTTAATTGAAAATGTATCTGATAAAATAGATAAAGCAACAGGAACAGCAAGAGAATCTCAAAAAATATTTGTAGATGTTCAAAATAAAATCAATAAAGCTTCAAAAATTATGAAAGATATAAGTCAAAATGCAGTAGAACAGCAGAATGGTGTAGATCAAGTAAAAATAGCCATTTCTCAAATGGATTCTGACACACAGAAGAATGCTTCTTTAGTAGAAGATGCAGCATCTTCAGCTAAAACATTGTTTAATCAATCAGAAAAGCTTATGGAAACTGTACATTTATTCAAGCTTCCTGTAAAATAATGCTTAATATTTGAAAACTATATATTTATACATTTGATATTTATTGATTTTCGTATAAAATAGCATTAAATATTTTTATATAAGGTACAATATGTCATTTACATTTAATGTATTAAAAAACAGTAGTCAAACAGCAGCAAGACTTGGAAAAATAAATATTAATGGAATAGAAATAGATACACCTGTTTTTATGCCTGTTGGTACAAAAGCAACAGTAAAGGCTTTAACCCCTCTTATGATAGAAGAAACTGAAAGTAAAATAATATTAGCCAATACGTATCATTTAGTATTAAAACCTGGACTTGAGGTATTAAAAAAATTCGGCGGAGTTAAAAAGTTTATGGGCTGGAAAGGAGCTATGCTTACAGATTCCGGCGGATTTCAGGTATTTTCTTTGGCAAAATTAAGAAAAATAAATGATGACGGAGTGGAATTTAGCTCTCATATAGATGGTTCTAAATACTTTTTTACCCCTAGAAGTGTAATGGAAGCTGAGCATATTATAGGGGCAGACTTTATAATGTGTCTTGATGAATGTTCTAAGCATGATGCCTCTTATGAATATGTTAAAGAAGCAATGTTCAGAACACATAAATGGGCTAAAGAATGCAAAGAATATCATGACAGCACTCCAAACAGCGAATATCAGTATTTAGGAGGCATCATACAGGGCGGAATGTTTGATGATTTAAGAAAAGAAAGTGCTGAAACTCTAGTAAATATGGATTTCCCTTTCTATTCTATAGGAGGACTTTCTGTAGGTGAAACTCCTGAACAAATGCATGAAGTTCTTTCAAAAGTTATGCTATACACTAACAAGCAAAAACCACGTTATTTAATGGGTGTTAGCGAGCCTAGAGATATACTTAATGGGGTTATGGAAGGTATAGATATGTTTGACTGTGTTATGCCTACTAGAAATGCTAGAAATGGAGAGGCATTTACTATGAATGGTGTTGTGAGGATAAGAAATTCTAAATATAGAATGGATGATGAAGTGCTTGAAGAAGGCTGTGATTGTTATACTTGTAAGAATTTCTCTAAAGCCTATCTTAATCATTTGGATAAAACGCATGAAATACTATTTTCTACTCTTATGACTATACATAATGTAAGATTTATGCAAAGATTTATGAAAGATTTAAGAAATTCTATTGAAAATGATGTATTTTCCGATTATAGAAAGGATATGATGAATAAATTTTATTAAAAAATTTATTAGTTTACATATTTTACAAAAAGTTGTATTATATAACATAAAATAATTAAGCGAGTTTATTTATGGCAGGTAAATACGATAAGCAATTAGCTAAATATAATGATATTTTATCTAAAAAACCAAATGATCCTTATGCTTTATCTATTCTAGCTAGAATAGCAATTAAAGAAAATAGAATTGAGGATGCAGAGAACTATTATACTGCTATTTTATTAAAAATGCCTGATCATCCAGAATCATTATATATGATGGGCTTCATAAATATGAAAATAAATAAATATAGTGCTGCTGTAAAGTATTTCAAAAAGCTTTTAGAAAATGGTAAAGAAAATGTTTTTATATATGAATATTTATCTACAATGGATAAAAGTAACAGAAGAGAATATTTAGAAAAAGCATTAGAATTATCAAAAAATATGAAAACAAGATCCAAAGATTATAAAAGATGTTCATATATAGCCTTCCAATCTTATGCTTGGAAGGAATATGATATATCTTTTGAATATGCCAATTTAGCTTATGATGCTAAGCCTACAAATGATATTATTAATCTATTAGGATGTATATATCATCATAATGAAGATTATGACAAGGCTCTTTCTCTTTTCCATGAAGTTAATGCTAATTATGAAAGCAAAAATCCTTATGTATTATGTAATATATCTTCATGCTATAATAAAAAAAATAGTAATAAAATGGCTATAAGATATTTAGAAAAAGCTTTGGAAGTTAATAATAATGACAAAGTAATATACTATACTATAGGTTCTATATATGCTTCAACAGGAAATAAAAAATTAGCAATTGAAAATTTTGAAAATGCTTTAAAAATTAATAATAATTATGAAGAGGCAAGAAAGGCTTTGGAGGCTATTAAAGAGTAATATTTTTATGTAAAAAAATAAATAAAAAACTTTCAATATTAGTCAATTTAGTATATTATAAATAACTAAAATATATAGTAATGAATGGGGTATTGCAACTGTGAACTTTTTCGATTATATAAAATACAATTTATTTAACATAAGAACTCCTGAACTAGTAGAAAAAATGCGTATGGAGGAGTATTCTGATAGAATATCTAAACAAAAATATAATTTTGTAGACTTAAAAACTAAATCATTAACAGTTACATGTGCAAAATTCATGTTTGAAATGTATAAAGTAATAGGACCATTACTCAATCCTTTAAAAGAAGAGTTTATAATAAAAGATGGAAAACAATTTTCATATTATTTGATAGAAGTATCTTTTAATAATGAAATGAAAGAATTATATGCTACATTAAATAGAGATTATATGATGTCAAAAATACAGGAAGGTAAAAATCCTAATGCTGTATTTAATGAAGTAAAAAATAACTTCGTAAAATTCAAGAAATTTATAAGCGGAGAAAGTGGAAAAGAAATCAATTTAACTTTCAATTTGCTTAAAGACTTTGCCCAGTTATCAAATTTTGATTTCTTTCTATTTTTAAGAGCTTTTTGTCCTTCATTTGTAGATGGTGCTTATAATTCTAATCCACAATTCAAACCTAGTTCAAATATACAAATAGTTGATGACTTAGTAAAATTAGACTATGCTGTTAATTCTATAGTAATAAGAAAAGAATTATTATCTGCATTAAATGTATTTCAGCAATATTTAGGAATGCCTGCTATACCTGAAAAAAATATTAAATCATTCTTAGCAAGAATTAAATATCTTCAAACTCCTGATGTAATGCATGACATAATAGTTTATTTACTTAAAGATTTTACTTATAAATGCAGTATTAATCCGTCAAATGTTAATATATTTGTAAATTATATAACAGATTTCACAAATAATTTGAAAAAAGATATGGATAGTATAGTTTCTGAAATTAAGAGCAGTAAAATTGCTGGAATGAGAAATAAAATATTTAACGGCATAGAAATATTAAAAATGTCTAATGTAAATGAAGAAAAAAATGAACAGCTTGAAAAATTTGACTGTCCTATATTTACATGTGTAGAACCGCTTCAGTATATAAAAACATTCATCATAGAAATGTTTGATATAAATTATAAAGATCCGCTTAATGATATGTTTTTAGGTGCCGAATTTGTTAGTAAAGATAGGAATTCTCAAGGCTTAGATGCTTTCTATATATTAAATGATGTAAGAGAAGTTATACAAAGATTTGACACTATGCTAAGTCCTGAATCTGAAAATTTTAAACGTTTGAAAACTTGGATAATTTCGAAAAATAAAGCAAATGCCAATAAAGATTTAATAGAAACTATGGTAAATAAAATAGATACTGAAGGAAATAAAATAGTACTAAGTGTTTATAATTCTGTAATAGATCTAACTACTATAGTAAAAAATATTTTTGAAGATTGCAAAAATAATACTAAATTAGAAATTACTAATGCCAATAAAGTGCAATATTTACCTAAATTTAATCTTGATATAGCTAAAAAAATGCTTGATGATTTTGATAATTTTATTGCTCTTATGAAAAACTTCGTAAGATAAAATTGAAAATTTGGAAAATTTATAATGAATAAAAATTATAAAACTATTATACAGGTAATAATAGGAATTGTTATAAGCGTAATTTGTTTATATTTTGCTTTCAGAGGAATAGATATAAAAGAATCTTTAGAGATAGTAAAAAATATAAATATTCCATATTTTATTATTTCTCTTGTATTGAGTGTAATTATTATAGCATTAAGAGGTTTGAGATGGGAATGTTTTATTCCTTTAAAAAAGCCTATAAAAAAAAGAACTGTGGTAATGGCCACATATATAGGATATATGGGAAATAATATACTTCCTGCTAAACTTGGAGAGGTAGCAAGAGCTTATATATTGGGAATGAAAGAAAATGTAAGCAAATCTGCATTGATCGCTTCAGTTGTTACTGAAAGACTTTTCGATGTTATAACAGGAGGTATTATATTAACCGTATCTGTAATATTCATACCTAATTTACCTGAAAAAGTCACTTATGCTGCTATTGCTTTATTTGTTTTATCAATAGTTGGTTTTTTGGTATTAATATTTTTAGTATGGCAGAGAGATTTTGCTCATAAGGTTTTTCATAAAATTTTTGGAATACTTCCTAAAAATATCGGAGATAAATTAATTGAGTTTTCATGCAATTTTATAGACGGAATAGGATTTAAAAATGATCCTAAGCATATATTTTTAATATTCTTCTATACTTTTCTTTATCTTATAGGACAAATATTAACTATAAGTTTTTTAATGACAGCATTTAATATTAAAGCTAGTCCTATAATAGCATTATTTATGTTTGCTGTCGGAGGATTCGGTTTTGCTGTACCTTCTGCCCCATCAGGGATAGGACCTTTTGAATGGGCCATTGTATTTGGTCTTTCTCTTATAGGTGTAGAAAAAACTATAGCATTTCCTTATGCTCTTGTATATCATATGATGGGAATTTTACCTATAGTTATAATAGGATTTATATTTCTATTTATACTAGGTGTAGATTTAAAGACAGCTACTAAAGGCGATAATAATCAAACAGCAGAAAGCAAAGAACAAAATAATGCATAAATATCATAAACTAGATATTATTACTATATGACGTTCTTTATCTTTTGATTCAAGTTTTTTTATTTCTATATTATATTTACTTTTTTGAATATTTACTTCTTTTAATTCTTCTTCTATTTTTTCTTTCTTGCCTTTATATAAAATCAATTTTGATTTTCTTGTCTTTAATTTATTAAATATTTTTAAAAGTGTTGCTATATCTGAAAAAGCTCTTGATGTTATAGTATCATATTTTTCTTTTATCTCATAAGCATTTATACATTTCACTTCTATATTATTTAATTCTAATTTATCTTTAGCTAATCTTAAAAACTCAGCCTTTTTATTTTTAGATTCGCATAATGTAAATTTCTTATCATTAAATACAATGGCAAGCGGTATAGAAGGAAGTCCTGATCCTGAACCTATATCTATTATATTATCATAATCAGTAAATATATCCAAAGCAAGAAGACAATCAGCAATATGATCATTAAAAAAATCTTCTTCTGTCTTTGCCCCTGTAATATTAACATTTTTATTATAATCTATTACCAAAGAAGCATATTTTATAAGTTTTTCTTTTTTATTTTCATCAATTTTTATAATATTGCTGATATTGTCTAGTATAGAATCATAATGCATAATTACCAGCCCAATTTCTTAGCATCTTGTTTAGCTTTATCTCCTGCTGATACATTTGTAACATTATAACGAAGTTCTCTTTTATCAGTTTTACTTTTCATGATAAACTCTTTCGGATAAGGTATATTATTAACAGTAGTATAAGAACCCAACTCTACATTAACAACATTATCCATAAAAGCAGTAGAAAAACTTCTTACTCTGTAAGTAGATGCTGAGAAAACTATTGTATCTACCCTATCATTATACCCTATTTCTAATGTATGCCAATTTTTTCCTAATATGATATTGCTGCTTACTATTTTTTTAGACAAATCTATAAATTTATAATCTAATATATCAGCATAAACTTTAGGGAAACGCATAATAGGAGCTTCCAATGCAAACTCATCGAAATTTCTTTTTAAAGGAGCCTCTGCTTCAGGCAAATCTAATGTAAGACTATTATTATTAACCTTAGCATCGAATATAAGACTTCCTAAAAGTCCATCAACAACATTCATATATTTATTATTGCTGTTTTTATAATAATTAACAAGCATAGGCATTTGATCCAAATCATCCCCGCTGTAAAAAGCTCCACCTGATGAATATATGTTTGTGAAAGGAGACTTTGAAAATCTAGTAAAAGCCTCTTTCATCACTTCCTTTTCATTTTGGCTGAATGCCAAGCTAGAAATCAATAAAAATATAATAAATACAATAATATTATTTTTCATCATTATTTATAAACCTCTTAAAATTAGATATAAGATATAAAACCTATTTATTTTTCCTCTGTTAAACTTTCTATTCTCTCTTTTATTCTATTTTCATTATAATCAAATTCTTTTTTATATGAAGATATTGATTTTCTATAATATTTAAGGGCATTTTTATAATCATTTTTTGCATAATACGCATCGGCAATATGAGCATATATCTCAGCTTTAGAGTCATCATCTACATATAAAGCAGCTTTCAATAATGTTTTTAAGGCATTATCATAATCTCCTTTCTTATAATATGCAAAACCTAAAGTGTCTATATAATGAGGAGACTGAGGCTCTAATTCAACAGCATCTTTAGAAAGTGATATAGCTTTATCCAAATCACTGCCTAATGAAACCAATGCCCAAGATAAACTATTCATATTTTCTGCTGAGCTTGTATCCTGAGAATATTTATAATTAGCATATAGTAATGCTGAATTTGTATTATCTAATGCTAATGATGTTACATAAGGAATATTTATTCTATAATCATTTGTATTTGATTTATTATTGCTAAAATATTCAAAGTCTTCATTTAAATATTTATTGGCATTAACTTCATCATTATTCATTAATGCAGCATAAGCCTTTAAATAGCTGTAAGAATATTTTTCTTTTTCATATTTTTCAATGGCACTTATAGCAAGTTCACTCTCACCTATATCACTAGCTGTTAATACCAATGATACTAATTCATTTTCTTTTATATTTTTATTATCTAAAGATAAATATTTATTTAACATATCTTTGGATGATTTAAAATCATTTTGATTTTTGAACTCCAAAGCAGCCTGCAAATATAAGTTATTAAATTTTCCACTATTATCATAGCTTATTAAATTATCTATATGTTTTGGCAAAGCATCTATATTTTTAATCATCAAATAAAATGATATTATATCCATCTCTGAATTCATTTTATTATCTTTATTTCCTATTTCAGAAACCATTTTATAGTATGTCTGTATAATATCCAAGTCTATTTCTCTTCTATCTAAATCAGTTTCAATCATATTAAGAGCATTGCTGTATCCTGAAGTTTTTGCTTCTATAATAATAGACAATATCTTAGGAAGATTAGGATCTGAACCATCTATTTCATCAAATAATCCATCATCATATTTATCTGACATAAAACTTAAATATGCACTTAAATATAGAGCATCATCTATACCTATACTATTAGAATAAGCTTCATTATATTTTTCTAAAGCCTGATAACTTTTTACTATTCCATAAGAAGCTGCATATTTATCAGCAGGAGATAACTGAACATTTTCTAATTTTTTGAATCTATTTAAAGCACTTGAAAATCTGCTTAAATAAAATTCACTCATACCATAATAAAAATTATAATAGCTTAAATAATTGTTGTTATTACTTGGTTTTTTAGTTTCATCTACTTTAGAGAAATAGTATACAGCTTTATTAAGTTCTTTACTTTGATAGTATGTATATCCCAATAATATTAAAACATCATTATTTGAATTATCTATTTCATAAGCAGTTTCTAAATAATATCTTGCCTTTTCAATATTATTCATAATGAATATATTTCTTTCAGCTGCTTTAAATAATATATCAATATCTTCAGGAGAATCAAAAACTAAGTCATCATATATTCTTGAACTTTCATAATACTCTCCCAAAGCCTCATGAGTTTCAGCTAATGTTATATATATCTCTTTATTTTGTACATATTTAACAATTTCCTGAAGTATTACTTTGGCACTCTCTAAATCTTTTATAGTTTGTTCTGTTACTGTTTTACTAGCCAATGCTCTCTCTTTATAATATAAAGCCAAACTATAGGCCGCTTTTGCCTCTTCTTCGCTTTTTATATACTGAGAATCTTTGAATACATTTTCATCTTCTTTATTTGACTGCGAAAATAAATTAAATGCACTAAATATAAAAATTGCCAATACAATACAAATTTTTCTGATAAACATACTAAACTGCTCCATGATTTAAAGTTTACATAATTTTAATATATATCAATGCAAAAAACAAGACTTTAAATTTGAAATATGATATTTTATTTACTCATTATTTGCTGTAGTATCAGATTCATTTAATCCTGACTCTTTTGTAAATGCTTTCTCTAATAAGTCTTCCAATCTTTTATTTGTATAATAATCAGCTTTAACTTTTGTAACTATCTCTAAAGTATTTTTTCTTGGAATTTTCACAGTTTCACCCATAAATATATTATAATTGCTTTTCATAAGCCTAATAGTTTCATACCCCATTAATACAGCAACTAAACAGAAATGTCTATAACCGGATGCTTTTTTCTCTATTGACATAATATATTCTATAGAATTTCTAAACTCGCTCATTGCTGATTCTACCATTTTTATTAAAATCTCCATAGATTTATCCATATAAGCACCGTCTTCAAAATATGGAGCAGGATTTTCATTTTCAAATAAACTTATAGGCCAAAAAACTCTTTTCTCTTCATAATCTAATTTAGCATCCTTAATGATATTAACTTTCTGTAAAAATCTTCCTAAGCTTTTAGCCTTCTCTCTATCTAACTCTATATTATCCAAGATCTTTGCAAGTTCTGTAAGATAAAGTCCTACAGTACCAGCCACATAATAACAATAATCATCTAAATCCTCAAATGTTGATATAGTATGATCCTGATAATAAATCATACCATAACCCATTTCTCTCAAATATGAAATAGATATATTTTTTATTTCCTGTTTGAAAGTAAAAAAAGATTTAACAACTATATCTATATTTTCTATTAAAACTTTATCATTTTCATTTATAGAATGCTCTATAACCACATTTTTGAAATTTTCTAAATTATCAATATTTTCTGTTTTTAATATATTAATAAAAGCTGTTATTAATGTCTCTTTATCCTCAGCAGTATGACTGGAATCTTCTATAGTATCTATTATCCTAGCAAGTAAGTATTGCACTTCTACTTTATTTTTTTTATTCTTATCTAATAATGGTATAGTTAAAGCAAAGCTTCTTGAAACTAAATCTAGTAAATATTTCGTATTAATTTTTGTTGCCATATGTTTTTCCTAAGTTTTATTTTATTTTTTTTAGTAAAGATACACAATGAACTGCTATGCCTTCTCCTCTGCCTATAGAATCCATTTTTTCATTAGTTTTAGCTTTTACCGAAACATTTTCTATATCAGTTTTAAGAATGTTGGATAGATTCTCTCTCATAGCGTCTATATAATTTCTTAATTTTGGTTTTTCTAATATAATAGTAATATCAGTATTTGATATTTCATAATTTTTTTCTTTCATAATTGATACTGTTTTTTCCAATAATACTATAGAAGAAATATCTTTATATTTTGCATCATTATCAGGAAAATGACTGCCTATATCTCCCAATGCTAAAGCCCCTAATATAGAATCTATTAAAGCATGGATAACAGCATCAGCATCTGAATGACCTTTTAACCCCAATTCATAAGGAATTTCTATTCCTGAAAGTATTAATTTACGATTCTCAGCAAATACATGTGAATCGTATCCATATCCTATTCTCATTTATTAATTCCTAAATTATATGTATTTAAATTATACTAAAATAGATTAATTTGTCAAATTATTTTATATAGTATAATTATAATGCATATTCATTAATTATCTACTTTTTCAAAAAATAATTAAGTATGATTTGTATAATAAAACATATACCATATTTATATCTAAAATAAAAAAAACTAAAATTTACATATACTGGTTGAATGAAGATAAAAAATTTATATAATACTATACATAGAAAAATATAAAAATATACGGAGAAAGAAAATGAAAAAAATAGGTCTCTTACCTAGAATTATTATAGGTATCATTCTGGGTATATTAGTTGGTATGTATCTTCCTGCTCCTGTAGTAAGAATTTTTGTAACTATAAGTAGTATATTCAGTTTATTCTTAAATTTTATTATACCGCTTATGATAGTGGCTTTTATTGGTTATGGTATTGCCAATCTAACAGAAGGTGCAACTAAATTAATAGGAATTACAGTCGTTATATCTTACGGATCTACTTTATTAGCTGGAAGTATAGCATTTTTAGTAGCTTCTAATCTTTTCCCTACTCTTTTAGGGGCTTCTGCTCTAAGCAGTGTAAAAATTGAATCTGGTTTAGACAGCTATTTTACTATACCTCTTAAACCATTATTTGACGTTACATCTGCCGTAGTATTTGCTTTTATATTAGGTATTGGTATAACAATGCTAAGACCTAAAAAACAAGGTGAAGAATTATTTTCTATAGTAAGAGACTCTGAAGAAGTTATACAGGCAATTTTAAAAAATATAATAATTCCAATACTTCCTTTACATATTTTAGGTACATTTGCTAATTTAGCTTATGCAGGAAGCATACAGCATATACTTGTAATATTCGGTAAAGTATTTGCTGTTGTTATTACTCTTCATATACTTTATATTACTGCTTTATTTATAATATCAGGTATTATAGGAGGAAAATCACCTTTAATGCTTATTAAAAATCAGATTCCGCCATATTTTACTGCTGTAGGTACTCAAAGCAGTGCTGCAACTATACCTGTAAGCTTAATAGCTGCTGAAAGAAATGGAGTATCTGAACAAATTAGAAAATTCGTAATACCGCTTTGTGCTACTATACACTTAGCTGGTTCTATGATTACATTAACTTGCTGTTCTACTGCTGTTATATTAATATTAGGACAAACTCCTACTTACACTTCAATTCTTCCTTTCATACTTATGTTGGGAATAGCTATGGTTGCTGCTCCTGGTGCTCCTGGCGGTGCTGTTATGAGTGCTTTGCCTTTCTTCTATATGATTGGAATAACTGGAGAAGAATTACAAGGTTTAATGATAGCATTATATTTAACTCAGGACTCTTTCGGTACTGCTGCTAATGTATCTGGGGATAATGCTATAGCTGTATTTGTTGATTGGTTCTATCAAACTAGAATAAAAAAAGATGCTGCTTGATTTTATTAAATTAAAATGAGAATATAAAAAAGGATAGTTCTTTATAAAAGGGCTGTCCTTTTTTATTATGACTTTAATTACATATGCCCGCCCTCTTTCTTTACTGCTTAAATATAAAATTTCAGTTATTATTTTTTATAATAGCTAAATTAGAAATTCTAACACCCGCCCAAGTTTAAATTAAATTTTTTATCTCTTTAACGCACGGTGAACAAAATCTATTATATAATTGAGATTGTTATTATTAATTCATTTATATTTATAATGCCTCTCTGCGTGCGGTTAAAAGATTATAAATCTTAATAAAATTTTGGGTGGGTGCTATAATTACAAATAAAAATAAAAAAGAAATATAATACAAAAATATCAGATGATTTAAAAAACCTAAAGGGTGGGATTTAAAATAAAACAAAAAAGAAAATTATTTTTTATTAATACCCTATTGATGTATAATTTATTTTATAGTATTATTCTCAAAAATATTATTAGAAAAAACTTATGAATATAAAAACATTAATCAATGCACTTGCAATTATCTTTATACCTATTTCTATTTTATTTATTTTGATTTCTTTAATAATGATGATAATTTCAGACTCTTCTATCATTACATTTTATCTTATGATTTTAGCTTCTATAGTTTTGATAATTAATTCTATAATGTTATTCATAAAAAATAATTATAAAATATTTATTATAATATTCTCATTAACATTTGTATTTTCATTAATAATTATATTTAGTAACATTATGTTTATTTATAATAATAGAGATGCAAATTTTAAAGAAGTTAATAATTATGTAATAGCTGATTCATATTATCCTTTTGCTGATATAAGAAACACTAATTCAAAAGTAGTAAAACTCACAAATGAATCAAGTTTAATAATAACAAATAATTTTCCAAGACTTGATGGTGAAATTGAATTTTTTCCGATTTATTCAGCATTTGCAGATGCAGTTTATAAAATCACAGTTACAAATAATAAATATACTAATATGTTTTTAAAGCAAGTTCCATTTGAGGAGTATATAATAATTAATGATAATGGAAGAATAGAAACTAATTATGACAGAGCAACAAACAGCAGCCATGATACAGCTTATGTTTTATGCTCAACAATTTATTACAACACTTATGAAAGCTTTTTATATGACAATGCTTATAAAAATCTTATAAATGGTAAAGTTGATATAGTATTTGGAAATGCCCCTTCTAATAAAGATATAGAAATGGCTAAAACTAATAATATAGATTTCATATTAACACCTATAGGAAAAGAGGCATTTGTATTTTTTGTAAATTCCAAAAACAAAGTAGATAATCTTTCAAAAGAGAATATAAAAGATATATACATAGGAAAAATCAATAATTGGAAAGAAGTTGGAGGAGACAACATGAAAATAAAAGCTCATCAAATGGATAATATTGGAAAATGGCAAATTACATTTACAAACTTTATGGCTTCAATGAATGCTGAAAATAATATAATTAAGCCCGATACAAAAATAGGATTTGATCTTAATTCTGGATTTACAGAAAATGTAAAAGAATACCGCAATAGAAAAAATGCTATAGGATATTCATTTTTATTTAATATTTATGAAATGATAAACAACAATGAAATAAAAACTATTTCTATAGATAATATAAAGCCAAATAAGGAAAATATACAAAATGGTACTTATCCTCTATCAAGCACATTTTATGCTGCAACAACTAAAAGAGCTATAGAAGAAAATCCTAATGTGCAGAAATTAATAGATTTTATACTTTCAAAACAAGGTCAGTATTTAGTTGAAAAGGCAGGATATACTCCCATTAAATAAATTTTTATTAGCAATAATTATCAATAATTGTTATAATATTTAGTATGAAAAAAATAATTTTATCAATTACCATTATATTATTAGTACTACTACTTTTTTCATGCAGAAATAGTATTACAATTGCAAAAGATGTATATACACACACTCTTGAAATAGATGAAGCTAATCCTCAAAACATGGAAGAAGCATTAAAAATATATGCAATATATAATAATGGTCAGCATAAATTAGTATTTACAGGTACATCAACAAAAAAATATGATATTTGGACTTCTATTAGTCAAATGCTTGAAGATATTTCTTTAAAAAATATAAAAATAGAAATATCTGTTGATGATGTAATTTTTCCAAATGATAAAATTCCAGATTTTTTATTTGGAGGAAATGCTGTAAATAAATCAATAGTAAAAATAACAATTCCAAACACTATAAGAGAAATAGGAGAATATAGCATCTATTGTCCTGAATTAACAGAAATAACACTTCCAAGTAATTTAATAACAATAGGCAACAGAGGACTTATAGGATGTTATAATCTAAAATCATTAAAACTTCCTAACTCATTAAAAACAATAGGAGAATTAGCATTAAAGGGATGCGGCTTTGCAAGTATTGAAATACCTGATTCTGTAACTTCTATAGGTAAAACTGCCTTTGGAGATTGTGAGAATTTAATATATATAAAATTGCCAAATAATTTAGAAACAATATCTGAAGGAATGTTTGAAAGCTGCGGCTCTCTTAATACAATAACTATACCAGCTTCTGTAAAAACTATAGAAAAATTTGCTTTTTATTATAGCAAAAATTTTGAAAGCATTAGATTCTTAAATGATAATCCTGCATCAATAACTGTGGGCATAAGTGTATTTGCTGGATGCCCTTTAAAAACAGTATATATACCCGCAAGCAGTAGTGCATCAGATGCTGAATGGAGAAATACTTTAGGTATAGATGCTACTGTAAATATTATAAGAGAATAATATAAAGGGTTATATTAAGTTAAATTACATTCCTTAATATAACCCAAATTAATAGCTATAAAATATATTTATTTTATTAATCCTATATCTTTTCTATAGTATTTATCTTTGAAATCTATTTTTTCAATGTCGGCATAAGTAAGTTTTCTAGCCTCTTCTAAACTGTCGGCAATATTAACAACATTAAGAACCCTTCCGCCGTCTGTGATTATATTATTATTTTCATCTAATTTAGCGCCAGCGATGAAGCATTGTCCGTTTATTTTATCTATGCCTTCTATCTTATAGCCTTTATTATAAGAAGCCGGATATCCTCCTGAAGCCATTACAACACAGCATGCATGTTTATTTTTCCATTTGATATTTAAAGTTGATAATTCTCTTTTCATAGCTGATTCTATTATAGATAAATAATCAGTTTCTAAAAGCTGAAGCACTGCCTGAGTTTCAGGGTCCCCCATTCTAACATTATACTCAAGTAAATATACGCCTTTTTTAGTGATCATAAGTCCAAAAAATATAATACCAGCAAAAGACATTTTTTCGGCTTTTATTCCTTTTAGTGTAGGATCTAATATATCTTTAATGAATAATTCTTCTGCCTCTTTTGTATAATAAGGATTTGGAGAAATAACACCCATTCCGCCTGTATTATTTCCAGTATCATTATCACCAACTTTTTTATGATCCTTAGCTGATATAAAAGGTATTATAATATTGCTGTCAGTTACAGAAAGTATTGAGGCTTCAACTCCTTCTAAAAACTCCTCAATTACAACTTCATTTCCAGCATCTTTAAAAATCTTTTTAACCATTATATCTTCTAATGCATTTTTAGCTTCTTCTTTATCCTGACATATTAAAACACCTTTTCCCAAAGCAAGACCGCTAGCCTTTATAACTATAGGATAGCTGCATTTATTCAAATATTCATTAGCTTTATTATAATCAGTAAATAATTCATATTCAGCAGTTTTTACTCCGTACTTCTTCATAAAATCTTTAGCATAAGCCTTAGAGCCTTCAAGTATAGCAGCCTGTTTATTTGGTCCGAATATTTTAAGTCCATTCTCCTCAAACTTATCTACTATTCCATACACAAGCATTTCTTCGCTTCCTACAATGGTTAAATCAATGCTTTCCTTTTTAGCAAAATTTAAAATCTCATCTATAGTAGAAATTTTTACATTTTCACAATTTTTTTCTCTTGCTGTGCCTGCATTTCCCGGAGCACAATAAACTTTTGAAACTTTTTCATTCTTAAGTAAATTATTACAAATAGCATGCTCTCTAGCACCAGAACCTATAACTAATATTTTCATGTTTTTTTCCTTTTTTAATTTATATAAAATTAGTATATACTGAAACAAATATATTTTGTCAAAAATAAAATTATATTTTTGTTTTTATATCTGGAGCTTTGCCGACCGCTCTGCGCACTTCGTAAACCCCAACTTCTTTTGTTGACCGCCTACGGCGAGAATCCAAAGGACTACATTTTGGATTTAATTTCATAAATTATCTTATAAGTATTATTTAATACTAATTTTATCCTTACAGTTTTTGGTTCTTTTTGCGGCGGGAAAAAGAACAACAAAAAAATTGACAAACTTAAAAATTTTCAATATATATATAATTTTTATTATAATTTTTCTATTTCCTCTATACTTAAACCTGTATTATCACTAATGAACTTAATATCTAAACCAGATTTTTTAAGACTTTTAGCTATACTTAAAGCTTTATTTTTTTCACCCTTTTCTATACCCTTTTCCATGCCTTGTTCTATGCCTTCTTTTATACCTTCTTCTCTCTCTTTTTTTAGCATTATAGTTTGCCCATATAAAAAAGCATCCCTAGCATTATAAACTTCCATCTCTTCTTCACTTGATATAAATCTCTCATATTTATCTATTACTTTTGACATTATGTTGTTTGCCTCCTTTAATTTATCTTTAACTTTATCTAAATCCTTTACCGTAAAAAACTCTATCCAAGATAATATCTTACTTTTCTTGATATCATTTATATTTGAATTATTAAGAATCTTTATAAATCTTGGTACTTCTATTATATGCATTTGCATCATATCTAATGATACCTTATGATTTTCAGTGTCTATTAATTTAAAACATCTATGAGCTTTACCTTCATCATAAAAGTCCATATTAAAGTTAACAAAATTTATACTTATTACCTGACTAATAATATCATAAGACTCATTTTCATTTAATTCACTAACAATATTTTTTGATATATAATAGAATATTCTTTTTACAAAATCTATATTTCCGGATAATTGTATTTCTACAATAATTTTTTTATTGTCTTTAGTAATCGCTTTAACATCAAGAACTGACTCTTTTAAATTAATGTTTTCTGGTAAATTATGAGGATTTATTATTTCTAAATTATGTACTTCTTGAAATCCTGAATCTCTAAGTACGCAATTAACTATATTCTCAAGTATATCTTCATTTCCAATAGAACCCAAAAGATAGCGTACAAAGTAATCATTCATTCTGTTAATATTTCTCATGCGAAAATTATAACAAAAAGGCTAATAAAAGTAAATATTTCTAAACTTAATAAACATAAGTTATATAAAACTATATTATTTTTATTCTTTACATTTTCACTTCTTATTATATACTATCTATATAATACCTAATAATAAATAAAAATCATCAAAAAACAGGATTGAATTATGAATCTTAAAGAATATATGAATATAAGACTAGAAGAAATTAATAAAACTATTGACAATGTATTTGATAAAAGCAGCATAGAATTAGAAAATAGTTTTATAGAAATGCTTAAATATCCATTGGATGCTGGCGGAAAGAGATTAAGACCTATACTTACATGCTTAGCATGCGAACTTTTTAAAGGCGACTATAAAAAAGCAATAATACCTGCAGTAGCATTAGAGCTTATACATACATATTCTTTAGTTCATGATGATTTGCCTGCTATGGATAATGATGATTTAAGAAGAGGAAAACCTACAACACATGTAAAATACGGTGAAGCTAATGCCATACTTGTAGGAGATGGGCTTTTAACTCATGCATTTCAATTACTTTCAAAAACAGATGTTAAAGACAGCACTTTAAGAAAACTTTTATTTGAATTGAGTTATGCGGCCGGAATAAACGGAATGGTTATGGGACAGTTTATAGATTTATACTATGAAGAGAAAGAAATCAATTTTGACATGCTTAAAATACTTCATGCCAAAAAAACAGGTGCTATGATAAGAGGTGCTATAAGACTTGGAGCTATTGCATCAGAGAACATAAACGAAAATGATATAGAAAATATAACAAAATACGGCAAAGCTATAGGACTAGCTTTCCAAATTCAGGATGATATACTTGATGTTATTTCTGATAATGAAACTTTAGGCAAAACTGTTGGTAAAGATGAAAAAGAGGGTAAACTCACATACGTTAAGCAATTCGGACTAGAAGGTGCAAAAGAAGAAGCTAAAAAAGTAATTGAAAAATCTATTGAATATTTAAATCCTTATAAAGATAGTGAAGCTAAAAATATTTTAATAGAATTAGCAAATTACATAATAGAAAGAAAATCATAACTATATAAATAAACATTATTACAAATGGTTAAACTCTTTTTATAACTCGCCGATAACAAAATAAAAAATAAATATAAATAAGAAGAAATTTATAATATATTATGAATGAAATAAAAAAAATCAATTTAGAAGCAATAAATAAAAATATCAGAGCATATCCTTATGATTTTATCAATATGCTTGAAAATGCTAAAGAATCAGATATCACTTTACAGGTAATAGAAACAAAATCACAGAAACCTTCTGGCAAAGCAGCAAAAAACGGCAAACAAATACTTCTTCATAGTGCTTATGATCCAGTAAAAGAGGCTAATACTTTAATAAAAGAAATTGAAAATGATGAAGATTTGGATTTAGTATTTGTATTTGGTATAGGCGTAGGATACTTAATCAATGCCGTTAGAAAATTGAATGTTTCTGTTGCTGTGATTGAACCTGATATAAATTTTTTTAATACTTTAATATGTAATTTCAAATTAGACAAAATACTTGAAGATGATAAAATTACTTTCTTTATAGGAGGAAATGATGATGAGGATATAGAAAAGTTCATATCATTGACAACAACAAAGAAAGTAAAATTTTTTATTACAAGGTCTTATGCCACCCTATTTGCTGAAGAAGCTTTGCATTATCAAAGCAAAGTACTTTCTGTAGTAGATAAAAAAATAATAAATATAAACACTATTTCAAGATTTGATAAACTTTGGGCTTATAATATAGCTTCTAATGCAGTTGAAATTGCTACGCATTACGGAGTTAATAGATTTTTTGATAAATACAAAAATATTCCTGCTGTTATAGTATCAGCAGGACCTTCTCTTGAGAAAAATATTACAAAATTAAAAAAGATGAAAAACAAAGCAATAATAATAGCGGTCGATACGGCAATGAAGCCATTATCATCGCATGGTATGTCTCCACATTTTGTTATAACTATAGACCCTCAAAAGAAAAACTCTAAATATTTCAGGAATATTCATTTTGAAGATACTGTACTAATTTCAGAATCCTCTGTTGATCATGAGGCTGTAGAATCATTTAATGGTCCTATATATTTTATAGATTCAATATTTCCGCTTGCAAAATATTTTATGAAGCCTTTAGGAAATAGAGGCGATATCACTATGGGAGGAAGCGTTTCCACTGCTGCTTATGATTTTGCTGTAAAAATAGGTGCTAATCCAATAATAATGATTGGTTTGGATTTATCTTTCCCTAATCATCAGACTCATATAAAAGGAAGCTATCATGAAGAAAATTTCTTTACTGAAATAGGTAAATTAGACTCTTATGACAGCAGAATATATAAAGTGCTTGTATCTGGAAATTTAAGAGAAGAGAAAAATATTTATGGAGAAAGTGTATTTACTGATTCAAGATTCGATATGTACAGAAATTGGTATGAAGCTCAATGTGCCAATAACAGCAAAATAAAATTCTATAATGCCACAGAAGGCGGCGTTATAATAAAAGCAATGGAGAATATTACACTGCAGGAACTCATAGATAAATTTGAAGACATAAACATACAAATAGATAAAAATGACAGAAATACATCAGACAAAACAAAAATACTAGAAAATCTAAAAAATGGATTGATAAAAATAGATAAAGAAATTATTTCATTAAAACCTTATGTTGAAGAGGCTATTAATTTATGCTATACAATAAATGATGAGCTGTCAAGACATAGAAAAGTAGATAAACTTATTGCCAAACTAGATGAATCCGATGCTAAAATACTCACTATAAGCAAAGTTAATGAGTTTTTAGGTATTACAATGCAGAAAACTATCAAAACTATCACAGAAGGTTTTGAGTTTAAAGATGAAACTATGCATAAATCTATAATAAGTTCTTTCAAACTATACGAAGCAATGAAAGACAGTATTGACTTTAACCATTATATAATAGAGCGTGCTTTGATAAAGATTAACAAAGAATTATAACTTATTTATACGCACGGTTAGCTAAATTTTCAATATAATAAAAATTAGAATTCAAATAAAACAATATTTTAAATTTTATTCACCGTGCGGTATATACATTATAAATTTAAAAAAATCTAGGGCGGGTATTAAAATTTCTACTGCAATAAAAAAACAAATTTGAATTTATATTTCAAAAGAAATTAATAAAAATGATGGGCGGGAAATTAGAGAAAAATTAAAAAGAAATTTTATTTACATACCCCACCCTTTAAAGTTTTAAGCTTTATTTTGTAATAAACATTTTATTTATGTTTAGAGCCAATTAAGAAAAAGCACACCCACCCAAGAGTTTTAAAAATTTGTAAGCTTTAACATCACGCGGTAAGCATAACTAAAATTTATAGTTTAACTAGTATAATTAATTAATTTATTTTTATAGCTAGTTTAACGCGTGGTAAAATATAATAAAAAAACTGCCCTAATAAAACTATTAAGACAGGCTTTTTTATTATAAATTTATTTTAATTAAATAAATATTCCAAAGGAGAACCCTTTTTAACAAAAGGCTTTAATTCTTCAAATGTAAATTCTTCTGCTGTTTCACCTGGAGTGTTATATGACCATCCATTTTCAAAATCGTCGCTCTCTATTACAATTGTTCCAGGAGAATATACTAAAATAATTTTTCCTTGAGGTGTAATACTAAATGTACAATAATCTGATTCATCAAGTAAAGGAAATTTATCTATTAAGTTTGGATCTTTAATATTAAGAAAATTCCCTATATTTATTTCCTTTCCATCATTAATAGAAAATGCTATAAACCCAGAACCAGCCCCCATTCCACCTATTCCTGCAATGTCAAAAATTATTATACTATCATCAATATATGCTATTTTATTAAATCTATAATAAGAATACTCTCCAATTGCTTCATTTAAAATATCATAGTCAAAAACATAAACATTACCAGAATAGAAACTATCAGATTTATTTATTATGTGAGCTTTATTTATCTTAGTATTTGCTAAAGATAATTTTATTTTTTTAGAATTTCTATTTCCTTCAAATGTTAAATCATTAGACAGAGTACCTTTTATTTGACCTGCTTTGCTGTAATCTGATTCTTCAGAAATATCATATACATTAGCACTATATAAATTTTCTATGTATAATTCATTGCCTTTCATTTCTCCTGTAAAGCTAAAACTTTCATTATTTGATGTATAATAATAGCCTTCTACTTTATCATCGTTATTTAATTCATCTCTTATTATTTGTAAATACATTATAGCTTTTTCATTGCCTTCAGTACCTATCAAAAAATAGAACATTCCTTTTTCTTCCTGAGAATATAATTTGGTATTTTGTAAAAATATAATTAAAGCAAAACTAAAAAGTATAATAATTTTTTTCATATTAATTTCTCCTTAACAAATTATGTATATTATTCACCATAATAATTAGCACCAATCAAAGCATAAGCAAAACTGTATGAAATATCATCTATAGTCATTCTTGAACTGTCTTTTGAATTATATTTATAAATAGTGGTTGTTTTGTTATTATTATCAAGCAAAGATATTTGATTTAAATAAAATATACCGTCTTCAGCTTTGAATGTATAATATTTAAAAGTATATTTTCGTTTTTCAAAATGAGCGTAATCTTCTAGTGTAAAATAATCCCCTTTTGAAACTATATTAATATCACTGCTTAAGGGAAGTCCGTTGAATCCGCCTACAAAACTTGCAGAAACATTTCCAAATTGTGCTATACTTAATGGCCCTTTTATTAGCCATATACTTGTATAGGAGTCTAAATATTCCATTTGTCCTCCTCTGTCTATAGGAACACCTGCTGAAAATATATAATAAAAGTTATCTCCTACTTTCATGATATTATCAGTATATTCTTTCTTCTCTCCGAAATTAAAGTTTCTTGTATCTGCTTTTTCTATTAAAGTATTAAATTCATATCCTGATTTTACTTTTGCTGCCTCTTTATTCTTATATTCTTTTTTAAGCATATTATTCATTTCATCAATGACTTTTTTATTTATATTTTCTAATAATATGCTAATGTCATCAGCTTCTAATGAAAAATCTTTAAATTTATTAAAAACTTCCATATTTTCTTTTTTAGACATTACAGATACAAGAGCGATTATATCTTTTTTATTAGCAATATAATCAAATGCTTTTTTATCATTATCATCTTTTATTGACATATCAGCACCATTATCTATTAAAATTTTTGCAGCATCAATGTTTTGTTCTCTGCATACCAATATTAAAGGTGTAGATCCGTCAACTCCTCTGTTATTAATATCAGCACCAGATTTTACAAGCCCTGTAACTATATCAGAATATCCAAGCAATGATGAATTATACAAAGCTCTGTCAAAATTTTTATCTTTTATTAAAGCACTTATTTCTTCAATGCCCTTATCATTTTCATGGTTTTTCAATGCCTGTGATAGCTCTTTTGAATATCTTGAGCATGATAAAAGTAAACATACAGAAATAATAATAAACATCACTCTCATAATAAAATCCTTATTTATTTTTTGGAAAATTATAATTAAAAAAATTAATATTTCATTTGAAGTATGCAATTTTTTAAATACTTCAAAATTTTATACAAATACAACATTTTTGTATAAATACTATAATACATATACAGATATATTAATAAATAATATTTTGATATATAATAGGACAAATAAATATTTGAAAACAATATATTTTTATTATGGTATTTTATATTTTTTCCGATAAAGATTGATAGTAGTATTTTTTTAAGGTAATTAGATATGAAATATAGAATATTATTGCTTTTATTAATTGTATCAAATCTATCATTTGCAAATGACAATTTTTTGGATACAATTACACTGGATCAAATAAAAAGAATTTATCCTAATGATAATGTAGTTTCTCCTTCAAGCTATACTATAAGTATGAATTTTGATTTGAACAGATATAGATTAAATGAACCTATAACTATGGAAATAAAAATACATGCTAAAAAGGGAACTATAAGTTTTACAAATTCAGTTAATCCATTTAATAATTACAGCTTTACAGTTTATGATAACTATAATAACCCTGTAGTATCATCAGATAATTATACTATTTGGAAATACAAAAATGAAAGAACTTTAGATAATTCCCAAGATAGAATAGTAACACTTAATGAAGGTGAAAGTTTTTCATATTATGTAGATTTAAATAATTGGTTCCATTTTGATAAAATAGGAAGATATAGAATAGAATGCAGTTTCAACCCTATGCCTGAAATAAGTGATAATTTCTCTATGCATGCTGATACTGCTTATTTCTTATTGGAGGCTGAAAGAGTATATCAGACACAAACAAATACTGCACCTGTTTATGTAACTAACAATAACAATCTTTCTCAGCATCAAGGTGTTTTATATGATTATGCTCCATCAAGCATTATATCCAACACTTTAACTGCTATGAAAAATAGAGATTGGACTAATTATTACACTTATATGCACATGCCTTCTATAATAAGTATAAGCCAAAGATACTATGAAACTTATAGAAACAATTACAGCAATGCATATTTGGAGGATTTTACAGATACTGGAATTCGTCAAAAAGCAAGAGAATTAAGTTTTGAAAACTATTTAAGAACTCAATTCTCAGATAATATAAGTGCTGACATGTTAAGAACTAATTTTGGAAATAATTTCTTAAATAATTTGGAAATGGCTTATAAATCAAGCAATATAAGGGAGCTTGCTATAAGATTTGATATTCTATATAGAACTTCTTTACCTGAAGATAGAAAGATCCTATTTGAAGAGTTTAAAAAATATTTAACTTCTGCTTATGACAGACAGGTAAGAAATGCATTTATAGCAGAACTTCAAAGGGATATAATTGCTACTAAAGATGCCAAATTAAGAGAACATTATACTGCAGTACTTGATATGATTAGAAAAGAGTATGACCCTGCTGTAACTTACACACTTTTAAATTATACAATAGATAAAACTACTGTTACTCAGGAATATGGCTTGCAAAAAGCTGAAGTAGAAGCTACTCTTTATCATAGATACTTTAATGCAGATACAGGAGATATTTATGATCCTGTTGTAAAAAGAACTTTCGTTTTAAGAAGAATGGGAGATTATTGGTATATAGTTAACTATTACGATACTGTTGTAAACAATTAAAAAATATAAATTATTATAAAGAATATTAAAAAGTGAGAAAATTATAATTATTTATATTTTCTCACTTTTTTTATAAATAAAATCTTATATTATATATATTATTGGAGCACTGATATGTCTAAAAATAAAAAAATATATCTGATGATAAAATTTATTTTACCATTTGCAATATTTTTAACTATTATGTATTTTATAATATTATTTGTTTATAAGAATATTTATATTAATTCTTTTTTTAATAATAAAACATTTAAAGCAATGAGTATACATGATTTAATAGAATCAAAATTAAATAATGTAAATGAGGTTATAGATGTTTTAGACTCTTATCTTAAAATAGATGATCTGCCTTATGAATATTTTGGATATGCTATAACAAATATATCAAAACTTAGCGATGATTATATGAATATATATTTTGGAGATACTGTTCCATATCCTACAGGAGGCATTTTTATAAACTCTTTAGAGCCTTTCCCACCTGATTATGATCAAACATCTAGAGGCTGGTACAAATCTGCAGTAGGCAACAACAAGAATATTTATATAACGGATCCTTATGTTGATTTTGTTACAAAAAAAATATGTATAACTTTTGCTAAAGCTGTATATACAAATAATAATCAGTTAAAAGGTGTAGTCGCTATAGACTTTGCTAAAATGGATGATATAGTTCAGAATACCATTTATGAAGAAAATGTAAATTTAGTTACTAAAAATGGTATGTTTATTAATAATACCGATGAAAATAAAATATTAAATGAAAATAATAAAATATTCAATGATATTAATTTCCCAAATATTCAGCAATATATAGTTGATGGTAAAAACTATACCAACATATATAAAAATAATTGGTATATGGTACAAAAATTGGAAACAGTTCCTTGGAGCATAGTATTAAGCGGAAATTTATCTCAGGTACAAAATCAAATAAAAGCACTTATGTTTATATTATTATTTGTTCTTATAATAATAATTTTGTTGGAAAGTATTTTGGTTGTTATAATAGTTAATCCTATAACAGCTTCTTTAGATCAGGCTATAGCAAATATAAAACTAATGAATGATGGTTATTTCAATAGTAATTTCAATGAAAAAATGCTTTCTAAAAAAGATCAGACTGCAGAATTGTATAAAAACATAAAAAGTATGCAGGACAATATAGGAAAAATTGTTTATAATTTGAAAGAAAATATAAATAATATAAATTCTTCTATTGATACTATACAATATGGAAGCAAAAATTTATCAGACAGAACAACATCTCAAGCAGCATCATTGGAAGAATTATCTGCCTCAACAGAAAGTTTATCCAACTCTCTAAAAAATACTTCTGTTAATACGGAACATGCTAAGAATATGAGTTTAGAAGTAGCTAATTCTACATTAACCGGAGTAGAGGCTGTTAATGTTATATCTAATAATATGGCTGAAATATCAGAATCTAGTAAACAAATATCGGATATAACAAAACTCATTCAGTCAATAGCTTTTCAAACTAATATATTAGCTCTCAATGCATCAGTAGAAGCTGCAAGAGCAGGAGAGCAAGGAAGAGGCTTTGCTGTAGTAGCAAGCGAGGTTCGTTCTCTAGCACAAACAGTTAATGAAGCGGCTAATAATATTACAAAGATAGTGAATGATACTGTTGATAAAATAGAACATGGTAATGAATCAGTAGCATATTCTACAGATGTTCTTCAGAAAATTTCATCTTCTGCTAAGGAAGTAGTCAATATACTAACTGAAATAAGCACAACTGCTCTTAATGAACAAAATAGTATAATGCAGATTAATCAAACTATAATATCTTTAAATAGCATTACTCAAGAAAATTCATCAATAGCTGAAGACAGTGCTAATTCAAGCAATGAGGTTAAAAATATGACTGAAGATATAGTCAATGATATAAATTACTTCAAATTTAGTGAGAGGTAGGAAATATTTTTAATTAAATTTATTATTTTTTATTATTGCTAATAAAAATTGTTCGCTCTCCTATGCGTGCCTGCAGCAAAGGCCCTATCAAGTAAACTTGCCAGAGGCTTACACTTTACAATACTAAATTAAATATTAGTTATGATATAAGTTTTTAAAGCGATAATAAAAAATTATTATTTTAGAGTATTGCAAAAAGAAAGATTTTATAATATAATATATACTTACTTATATTTTACTTTTAATGGGAGAAGCAAAAATGAAAAAAGATATACATCCTCAATATTTTGAAACAGATGTAAACTGTGCTTGCGGTGCTAACTTTAAAATTCACTCTGTACAAAAAAGTTTACACGTAGATATTTGTCATAACTGCCACCCTTTCTTTACAGGAAAACAAAAAATTCTTGATACAGCTGGAAGAGTTGATAAATTTAAAAAACGTTATGGCTTAAAAAAATAATGCATGAAACTAAATTGTATAAAAAATAATTAGTTTAAGTTATTTATTTACTTAGACTAATTATTTTTTTATTAAGAACATATCATCTTTATTAATCAAATAAAAAATAATCTCAATCTAAATAATAATTGAATATTAGGATTCATCATGAAATTTATAATAGAAGATAGAGTATTCGAAACTCTAAATAATATGTGTGTTGCTGTAATAATTGCAAAAGGAATTAACAATCAAAATAAAATAAATGATATATCAACAATGCTTAAAGAAAGTATTTCAAATGCTGAAAAAGAATTTGAAAATATAAAGGTAAAAGAAAGCGAATATATAAAATGTTATAGAGATGCTTTTCAAAAACTAAATATCAATCCTAATAAATTCATGTGTTCTATAGAAGCATTACTCACAAGAATATCAAAAAAGAAAGGAATGCCTGAAATAAATTCTATAGTAGATTTAGTTAATGCTGTTTCTATTAAATATAAACTTCCTATGGGTGCTCATGATTTAGATTCTATGAACAATGAAGATTTTTATATTAGATATTCTGTAGATGATGATACATTCCTTCCATTTGGTGAAACTGAAACAGAAAAAGTTGATAATAATGAATTAGTTTATGCTGTTACTCATGATATAAGAACTAGAAGATGGATATGGAGACAAAGCGAATATGGAAAAATCACTGAAAACTCTTCAAATATAATATTTCCTATAGATGCTTTTATTGGTATTAATGATGATAAAGCTATCAAGGCTAGAGATGAACTTGCTGAATTATTAGCAAATTTTTTTCACTGCGATATAAAAACAGGCATTATAGATTCTAAAAATAATTATATAGAATTTTAACTTTATTCTAATACCCCGCCCTTTTAAATTTATTGTTTTAATTAAAAATATAAATTTAAATTGGCTTTATTGCGTACATTGAAAAAGCACACCCGCCCAAGCGTTAATTAGATTTATAATTTTTATTAACGCACGGTAAACTAAATTTATAATATAATAAAAATATGAATTAAAAACAAATCTATATTTTTTATCTTATTCTGCGTGCGGTAAGAATATTACGAATTTAAAAAACTTTTGGGTGGGCAGCTAAAATATCAGTTAAAGTTAATTAAGAAAAATAGTGTAAAAATTACAGAATAGTATTATAAGGCTAAAGGGTGGGCAAATATAATTATATTATAATTAAATAGTAATACAATTTATTGAATAAAATACCATGTCTTTTTTGCAACTTTGGCGAAGCGTGCCTACGGCAGACGTACGGCGGGAAAAACAACAATAAAAAATTGACAAAATATAGTTGTTTAGGTATATACTGAAAATTTTAGGGTTTGTCAAAATTTAGATTTTTAATTTTATTGTTTGTGGTGGCTTTGCCCCACCGCTCTGCGTACTTCGTAACACCCCCAGTTCTTTTGTTGGCACATACGAAGTACGCCTACGGCGAGAACCAAAAAGACTGCATTTTTAGTCAGAATATAGTTTTTATCTTATTTTTTAAATAAAACTTAATAATATTTTATGCTATTAATAAATTAAAATTACCTTCATAAATAATTAAAAATTGACAAAATGTAGTTGTTTAGGTATATAAAACATTTATCATAAAAATAAGTCATGCTATAAATTTTTATATAAACTTTCATTATATTATTAATTTTATTCAAAATGCAGTAGTTTATTTTTATAAATAATTAATCTTCACGTATTTTTATATTAAATCTGTTTCTGAAGCTAGAATAAACAGAAGGTATTATTATAAGAGTGAACATCGTAGAAAATATAAGCCCTCCGCAAACTGCTATGGCTAAAGGTCTATACATTTCGCTTCCGCTTCCTATTTCAAAAATCATAGGCAATAATCCTAATATTGTAGTTAATGATGTCATAAGTACAGGTCTTAATCTTCTTTTGCATGACTCTAATGCAGCATTATCCCAGCTTATATTTCTTTCTATTACAACTCTATTCATATAATCTATTAAAACTATTCCATTATTAACAACTATTCCTACAAGCATTATAATACCTATTCCGCTATAAACATTTAAAGTATTTCCTGAAAAGTACAAGAATATTAAAGCACCAAATAATGCAAAAGGTATAGCCAAAGATATAACAAAAGGTGTAATATAAGATTCAAATTGTCCTGCTATTATTGCATATACGAATACTAAAGCCATTATTAAAGATACTATTAATTGAACGAATGCCTCCTGCATATCCTCATAATCTCCTGAAAAATTAACAGAAAATCCGCTTGGTATATATATTTTATTAAGCTCTTTTCTAATATCTGTAATTATTTCATTTATAGGTCTTCCATAAGCACTAGCATTTATCTCTATTATTCTTTTATCATTCTTTCTATTAATTTCTATAGGTCCTGTAGATTTATGCATGCTTACAAGTGATGATATTGGAACTATACCATTTGAAGTTGGGATCATCATTTTTTGAATGCTTGAAATATCATCTCTGTTTCTATCCTCCAAACGAACTATTATATCAGTATCAACATATATAGAATTATTTAAAGTCATCTTGCTTGCTGTTGTACCGCTAAAAGAAGTTCTTATAATATTTGCAATAGTATTAATATTGATACCCATTTTAGATACTAAATCTCTGTCTACATCAAAAATAAGTTCATGATTAGAATCATCTTCTTTTATCAAAACATTTCTAACTCCATCAACATTATTAACTGCAGCTATAACATTGCTTGCCACATCATATCCCTTGTCAAGATCATCTCCTACAAGCTCTATAATGATTGCACTGTAATTTTTAGGTTTTCCCATAGCTGTATTTTCAGAATTAAGCTCTATTCTTCCTGGATATCCATTAACTTTATTTCTTATACTTTCTATATAATGACTAATATCAAGTTTTCTTCCATTTTCTCTATCTATTAATTTTACTCTAACTTCTCCATGATGATCATTTCTTCCTGTTCGCACTCTCGTTTCATAGTATGCCATATTATTGCTAACGGCACTTTCTATATCATGCTCCATTTTATTTATAAACATGTCAGTAAACTCTACCCTAGCTCCAACAGGAAGTCTTAATCTAGATATAATAGTACCTTCATCTGATACAGGATATCCTTCTTTACCTATATTAGTCAATAATAAAAATAATGATAAACTTAGTAAAATAGATATTAAAGCGAATGATTTCTTTTTATTTTTTATCACTATCGCTAAAGTGCTTACATAAAATTTTTCTATATTATTATGAAGATTTTTATTAAAAAAATTTTCTAATCTTATTAACAATAAATTCAATTTACTGTCAGGATTTAATTTATTTAATCTTGAAGCTAATAATGGTACTATAGTCAAAGCCACAAAAAGAGAAGTTAATAATGATATAGAAACGGTAATACATAAATCACTAAACATCTGCCCCATTTGTCCTTTAACAAACAGAAATGGAAGAAATACGCATACGCTTGTTAAAGTTGAAGCTGTTATTGCTATAGATACTTCGCTTGTACCTATTATAGAAGATTTTATATTATTTATTTTAATAGTTCTTTTATCATTTTTATTAATATTATATTTAGAATAATAATTGCTGTAATAAAAAATATTCTCTAACACTACTATAGAATTATCAACCATCATTCCAACACCAAGCACAAGCCCTGAAAGTGATATTACATTAATAGTGATATTAAAAAAATACATCAATATAAAAGTAGTTATTACAGATACAGGTATTGATATACTTATTATAAATACGCTTCTTATATCCCATAAATATATCATAAGAACTAGTACAGCAAATAAAGCTCCCTGCCACACTGTATTTAAAACATTATGAATAGAATTCTTTATTGTATCCGAACTATTGAAAAGTATTTGATAATAAACACCTGAAGGTAAATTAATAGTACTAAGCCTTTTCTCTACATCTCTTGCTATCTGTATAATATTTCCGCCTGATTCTTTAGTTACGGCAATAGTTAAAGCTTTTTGTCCGTTTATGCGAACGATTTCTGAATCATCTTCATAATCTTCATGTACATAGGCTATATCTCTCACCTTTACAGGATAAACTTGATTTTTTAGCATTATAACTACATCTTCAATATCATTAACTTCTTTGAACTCTCCTGTTGTTCTTATATTATATTTGTATACGCCTTCATAGGTTTCACCGCCTGCAACATTTTGATTCTCTAAAGATAATGTATTTACTATATCATTAATATTTATAGAATACGCATTAAGTCTATTTAAATCTATATCTACACAAATAATTTTTTTTAATCCGCCTCTTATTTCTGTTTGAGCTACTCCTTCAACCTGCTCTAGTCTTGTAAGTATTTGACTATCAACTAAATCATAAAGAGATGCTAAATTATCCGTACCAAAAAAAGCGATATTCATTATAGGCTCTGAATCGGTTGAAAATTTAGATATATTTGGATTATCTGCATCATCAGGCAAAGAGGATCTAATCATATCAATGGCTTCTCTTATATCATCAGCAGCAGTCTGTAAATCCGTTCCCCAATTAAATTCTATTTCAACATTAGATTCTGATTCTTTGGATTTTGATTTAATAGTTTTTACATTATTAACAGATGACACAGCACTTTCAATTAGTCTTGTAACAGATTTCTCTACTTCCTCAGCTCCAGCATTATCATAAGTTGTTTTTATACTTATAATAGGAACTTCCATATTGGGAAGATAATTTATACTGAGTCTTGATATACTGATAAATCCAATTATGAACATGGATACCAATGTAACAAATACTGTTGTAGGTCTATTTACTATGAAAGTAATAAAGTTTTTCATTTTTTCGTAAATTTAAATCATAAAAATATTACGCAAATATGATATTAAATTCTAAAAAATATTCAATAGTTTTTATTATAAATTTTTATTCATTTTAAACTACTAATAAATAATATTTGAAATTTATATTATTCATATAATTGCATAACAAAATATATATTTTTATTCTAATAAAAAGTATTATGAAAAGTATACATACCTAAACAACTATAATTTGTCAATTTTTGCTTTTTTATGAATGTAAATAATATTTTTTTATAATATAAAATATTATTTTATATTGGCTAAATATGTTTTATCTGTAATACAAATTATTGATTTTTACACAATAATAAGTAATCAGCCGCACGTATAGAGGACATTTGTTAAGAATAAGTGATACCGTGCGGTAAGGTGCCACAGCTCGCGGTTGACAAACTTAAAAATTTTTAGTTTTTTATATAAAATTAACTATTCTTTTTTATTGTTTTTATCTTTGTTATATAGCATTTTTACTAGGAAAACTAATGCAATAATTATTAATACTTTGATGATAATGCTAAGTATGCCATGAATACCGAAATGAGGCCCAAACAACATTGGAAAATCAAAATAATTCCTAGCATGAGGATGATATGGAGGAATATGAAACATTCTGTCAAATGCCGGAGAACATGAACTCAATAAAAAAAGTGATAATATAGATGAAATTATAAAAGTAATTTTTTTTAACATAGTAGTTACCCATTATTTTATTTGCTTTATTAGACGAAAAATTATAATAAAAGTTCCCTATAAATATTTATTTTTCATCAAAAAGTTGTATTATTATAATTAACCTAAATAATAGGAAATAATGATGGAAATATTAGATTTAGAAAGAGCCGAATACGAATTAAACAAAGCATATAAATCAAACCCTACTCCTTGGGCTGAACATTCAAGATATGTTGCTAAAGCTGCAAGAATAATAGCCTCTGAATACAATAAAAAATCAATAGATAAAAAATTAGACGAAGACAATTCATATATATTCGGGCTTTTGCATGATATAGGAAGATATACTGGAATAAGTGCAGAAAGGCATTTAATAGACGGATACAAATACTGTATTAATTACGGTTGGGAAAAGATGGCGCAAATATGCATCACACATGCTTTCATGATACAAGATGTTAATACTGCAATAGGAAAATTTGATATGCCTGAAGAAGATTTCAAATTTTTAAAAAATTTTGTTGACAATGCTGTATACGATGATTATGATTTACTTATTCAATTATGCGATTGTCTTGCTTTGCCTTCTGGATTTTGTTTGCTTGAAAAAAGATTCGTTGATGCTGCTTTAAGATATGGGACATTTCCGCAAAGTGCATTGAGGTGGAAAAGGGTATTTGAAATAAAAGAATATTTTGAAAATACAATAGGCACTTCAATTTACAATTTACTTCCGAACATAAAAGACAATATTTTCTAAACACTCGCCGTGGGGCTTTCCGCGGTATTCCCTATACCCTTACTTCGTTACGGGTACACTTCGTGCGGGCATTCCGCACGGCAACGCTCACCCTTACAGAAAGTACAATGTAGGCGACCGAATGAAGTACCCGAAGAGTATGCGGCTAATTACCCAACCATAAACAATAAAATTAACCAAAAAACTAACCCAGAAATAATTTTTTTGAAATTTACCTAACAACACTCACACCCCTGACCGAGCGAAACGAAAAATAAAATGCTATAAAACTTTTAATTTTTACCTATATATAACCCACACCCTGACCGAACAAAGTAAACAAATACAGAAAAGCAGAAAAAGAAATTTTTTTAAATTTTCATTATTACCCACCCAAACCCGCCCTTATAGTTAAACAGAATTTTTTTAAACAATAAGCCCAAAAATCTAAATTTTTTTCAAGAACTACTAAAAAAGTTGACTTTCCCAACCCTAACAAGCTAGCCATTTGAATACTCGCCTAGCTAACGCAGTATTCGCCATACGGGCTTTCCGCATGGTAACGCTCACCCTTACAGACAGTCAACTATACGCGACCGAAGGAAGTACATGAGATGAAGTCCGCCTGTGGTGAGGGTATGCGGCTGAGTACCCAACATCGAACAATTAAGATACTCTGTTAAATTTTCTAAAAGATTGAATTATATGAACCGAACCATACCAAAAAGAAATTTTACCAAGAAAATAAACTAATGCCCCAAATAATTTTTTATAAAGCGGAATAGTTTCTAATTTTATATATAACATTATATGTTCATATTTAGTAGGAATTAAATATTCTATAAACCTATACCAATAATTATCAGTTTGCACATCTTGAATTATATTTTGCAAATATATAAAAATATTAAAAGTATCTAAATTATTAGTATAAAAAATTGAAAATATAACAAATATACTTAATAAAGTTATTCCTAAAGCCTGTATCCAATTTTGACAATTACTACTATATATGTACCCTAAAAAAATTGAAAGAATATCAGCAAAATCTTTTAATTTTTTATTTTTCTTTTTTAATAATTCTTTTCTATACAAATTTACTTCTATAGCTTCATACTCTAATGCTTTTATATTATTTGATTTTTTTAATTCTTCATTTTTTAAAAATCTAGCTGTATTCATATCTAAAATTTTATCATATTTGAATTCAGCAGTATTTAAACCTTTTAATATAATAATATCATTAAAATATACTTCTTTAGCATAAACATTTGATATATTTACGCTTCCATTAATAATTGAAGAATCAAATACAAGTTTATCATATTTATTAAACTCATCAATATAAGAATTGTTAAGAATAATATTACAATTATTTATTGGAGATTTTATATTTATAAATCTTATGTCTAAAAAAGTATCCTCTTCTTTATATCTACTATTTTGTCTAACTGGATATTGAACTCTATTAATATTAGATATATTAAAATTACCATCAAGTTCAAGAGAGTAAAAATATAAATACTTTATAGTACTAGATAAAATTACAGAATCAGAATATAATGTACTAGTGTCAAATACTAATTTATTTATTGTAGAACCTTGAATTTCTATTCCATTATCAATAGTACAATATAAAAAAGTAAATTCATTCATAATTCTAGAAGCTTCAAAATATACTCTATTAAAAAGAACCATAAAAAATTTAACTTCTTCATTAAAGTTTACATTTAAAAAACTAATACTATAAAAGTCAGTATTATTTGCACGAAATTGTTTGTTAAATATAATACAATGAAATATTATTTCTTTATCTGTTAAGTCTTTATATCCTGATTGCGTCAATATTGATTTTAAATTAAAATCGAAATTTATAACAACTGAATAACTAATTTCTCCTGTTTCTTTATTTCTATATAGAGTACCGCCTATTATTATTTTGTTCTCTTTTTCATTAAAATTTATTTTCATAAGTTCTATAAAATCAATTTCATTATCATAAATACATTGATTTTTAGCAAGCATATCGTCTATATTATTAATATTTTTTTTATCCATATTTAACTTAATAGCATTTTATAAAAAATTAAACATTTATAAAATTACTCCCCATCAATAATATTTATTTCTTTATCAGACATTAATTCTTTGAAAATATCATTAATCATATTTTGCATATTATTTAAATTAACAAAATCAATATTAATATCGTTTACAAAATATAATTCAGATTTAATAAATTGTATATTAACATTATTTTCATAATTAAATAAAGTTATATTTTTTTTATTTTTATTTAACGAACTATTAAATTGAATTCCATCAAATCCTATATTCTTTAATAATTCTGATATATATTGAGTAGGTATATAGTCAATTTCATTTGATACAGGTAAAGAAAAACCAAAATTTAAAGCTTCAAATTCTTTTATATTTTGATTTAACTCTGAAATATCAAATAATTTAAAATCTTTCAATATTTCTACTGTAGCTACACTTATTCTACTTTTTATAGTTGGGCGTATTTCTTTAATACTAGTTTCTACATCTTCAGAAAGATATAAATAACCTATTTTTTCTGGATTAGCTCTACCTGCTCTAATTATATTTTTATTTTTAGGAGCTAGAGAATTTTCAGCATCATATCCACTATAAGCATTATTATTTAATAAATTAGGTAATAATGGTAATGTATATATTCTACTACGATATAAAGTAGTACCTTTTCCTCAAATAAAAATATTATTTTTATAACTTTCTTTTAAAACATCAATAATCTTATGTTTAGGAAAAAATCTATTATTATTTATTATTTCATTTTTAAAACTATAATAATAATCAGCAATATCAATATGATTATCTATATTTGATAAAATTTTTTTTAAATATATTTTATTAATATCTTCCATTTAATCCCCTTCTATAACCCTAATCTCCTCATCAGTCAAATTGTATAATGAATACACAATCTTATCAATAGCCTTGTCCACCGCCTGAATACGCGTGTTAAGCATCTCAATAGTGTTAGGGTTCTTCTCGGAGGAAAGTTTTTTGTTTAAATCAATGATGTTGTCAACGAGCTTAATTAAATTTTCTTCTGTATTTTTATCAATATCTGGAATAGGAAAANAATAGTTCAATCCATTTTGATAATTAGTATTTCTATCATTAATATCTAAGCCAATATCTTGATAAAAATAATAAAATAAAACTTTATGATAATACTTATTAGCAAGTTTATTMAYWYCTTCCATTTAATCCCCTTCTATAACCCTAATCTCCTCATCAGTCAAATTGTATAATGAATACACAATCTTATCAATAGCCTTGTCCACCGCCTGAATACGCGTGTTAAGCATCTCAATAGTGTTAGGGTTCTTCTCGGAGGAAAGTTTTTTGTTTAAATCAATGATGTTGTCAACGAGCTTAATTAAATTTTCTTCTGTATTTTTATCAATATCTGGAATAGGAAAATCATTTATATATTGAGGTTTAAACCTTGTTGTATTGCCCCTTAATATAGTACCTGTTTTTTTAACATAATAAGTAAATAACTTACTATTAAAAATCCCCATATAAACATTGATGTTGTATATAGCCTTTTCATTAAATACAATACTGTAAATTGTAGTTGTATGATATAAATTTTTATCATCAATTACAGCCTGCATTCTCATATTAATATCAGGAAAAGAAATTTTTTTATGCTCAAATTCATTTAAATTTTGAGGTCTGCTATATTGCCACCATGTATTTTTAAATTTTCCATGTTCTCTGCTTTCTAATACTTTTTTATTTTCTTTTAGATATTCCCAAGCCTTTGGAAAATTATCCATTATTTCTTTAGAAGTATATAATGATAATGAACCATTTGATAATTTATAAGGAAATATAACACATCGAGTTGGTATTAATTCTGTATATCTTTTTAAATCTTTACCTAATAAAAAGTGCTTTATAAATCCTCTCTCTATTTCTATTTCCCTATCTAATGACTTTGAATAAGTTTTTACAATTCCATTATTTTCTTCCACCCTTGTAAAACATAAATATCGTCTGCACTTGTAGCTATACCTTGAAATATTTTTTTTGTTATATCTTTTAAAACTATTTTATAATTTTTTAATTTATCTATTATAGACAAAGTATCATTATCATAAAAATTCCAATTATCTTTTGTTATTATACTAATAGGAAAAGTTTCAAAAGTAGATTCAAACAATTTTTCTTTTATATCTACATTTTCATCAAATCTCAATAATTTAAAATCATTTTGTTCTTCATTAGATAAAAATAATAAACAAGTATATGTAGTAGCATTATTAAATATTTGATTCTCACCAAAATACACAACTTTTTTTAATGCCTTTCTATTAGATATTATTTCTCTTAAATTCTCTCCCATATCTACTTTAAAAAACTTATGAGATAAAATATATCCCATTTCACCTGTAGACTTTAATAACTGAAAAGCTTTTTCAACAAAACATAAATAAATATCTATATTACCACTGTTTGCACTTTTATAAGTTTGTTTTAATGCATCTACAGTTAATGGGCTTGATTCTGCCATTGTCTGAATTTTTACATAAGGAGGGTTTCCAATTACTACATCAAATCCCCCTGCTTTCATTATATCCCTAAACTTAGAATTCCAATCGAAACAGTTAATTTTATATAAAGTGTCATCGTCCAAATCGAGATGGCTCTCGTAAAAATCATTGCCTACTACTATCTGTAGCACCTTCCCGCACGATAACGCTCACCCTTACAGCAAGTACAATGTACGCGACCGAAGGAAGTACTGTAAAGTATGCGGCTAATTACCCAACCATAAAAAATAAAATTAACCAAAAAGCCAACCCAGAAATAATTTTTTTGAAAATTTACCTAACAATCAACACCTTGACCGAGCGAAACAAAAAATAAAAAGATATAAAATTTTAATTTTTTACTTATATAGTACCCACTCGAACCCGCCCTTATAGTTAAACAGAATTTTTTTAAACAATAAGCCCAAAAAACTAACTTTTTTAGAAAAAACTACGAGCTGTAGCACCGCCCCGCAGTATTCGCCATACGGGCTTCCCGCACGGTAATGCTCACACTTACAGCAAGTACAATGTACGTGCGGCTGATTACCCAACATTAAACAAAAATAAATTAATTGTAAAAACATAACCTATATGTTAAAATTAATAATAAAAATAAGGACTAAAAATGCCTGTTATATCAAGATTTTACGGTATCATCATCAAAATGTATTTTCAGCAAAAAGAGAATAACCCTCCGCATTTTCATGCTATATATGGTGAGTATGTTGGAGTAATTGATATCAATGAATTAAAAATGATAGAAGGCGATTTACCTAATAAAGCATGTTCGCTTGTATTGGAATGGGCTAAAAATAATCAAGACGAACTTTTAAATATATGGAATACTCAAAACTTTAAACAATTAGAACCTTTGGAGTAATTATGACTTTCCATAAAATTAAAAATGTTAAAGCTTTGGACAATCTCATTTTAGAAATAATATTTGAAAATGAAGAAATAAAATATTATGATATAAAAAAATTAATCCCTGAACATAAAGAGTTTGAAATTTTGAAAGATAAAACTTTATTTAATCTTGTAAAAGTAGATGTCGGCGGATACGGTATTTCTTGGAACGATGATTTGGATATATCATGCAACACTTTATACTACTCGCCTAGCTAACGCACTACTCGCCGTAGGGGCATTCCGTACGGTAACGCTCACCATTACAGCAAGTACAATGTAAGCGACCGAAGGAAGTACTGTAAAGTATGCGGCTAATTACCCAACCATAAAAAATAAAATTAACCAAAAAGCTAACCCAGAAATATAAAAACGTATCCAGAAATAATTTTTTTTGAAATTTACCTTATTCCCCCACTGACCGAGCGAAACAAAAAATAAAAGGCTATAAAATTTTTAATTTTTACTTATATTATACCCGCCCGCCCACCCTATATAGTTAAACAAACATTTTTAACAAAACAAGCCTACAAATATAATTTTTTTAGAAAAAATTAGAAAAAGATTGTACTTTTTTCAATAAAAATTGTGAGCTTCTGGCAAGTTTACTTGACAGAACCCAAAAGCGAACAATTTTTATTTATAATAAAACAAAAGAAGCAAAAATCATTTACATACTGTAGGATAATCCAAACATTCTGGCAATATACCAAAAACGCTAACGCGAATTTTATTAAATATACAACGCAGGCTAAAGCCTTTTACTATGAACTACTCGCCTAGCTTACGCACTACTAGCCGTAGGGGCTTCCCGCACGGCAACGCTCACCATTACAGCAAGTACAATGTACGTGCGGCTTATTACCCAACATCAAACAAAAACAAACTAACTAAAAAGCCAACCCAGAAATATAAAATCGAACCCGCAAACAGAAACTAACCCAGAAATATAAAACTAACCCACAAACTAAAACTAACTCAGAAATAATTTTTTTGAAATTTACCTAACAATCCCCCCTGACCGAGCGTAGCGAGGAAATACCCGGACGAAGTCCACCGGAGGTGAGGGTACGCCCTTATTATTAAACAAACATTTTTAACAAAACAAGCCTACAAATATAATTTTTTTAGAAAAAATTAGAAAAAATATTGTACTTTTTTCATAGGAAAAAAGTACCAAAAAACTACTTCTTTTGTGGCACAGGCGAAGCCCGCCTACGGCGAGAAGCAAAAAGCATTTACATCATGTAGGATAATCCAATTTTTCTGGCAATATCCCAAAAAGCTAACGCGAATTTTTATTAAATATACAACGCAGGCTAAAGCCTTTTACTCTGAAATAATAATCTACTTAAATATACGGCTAATTACCCAACATAAAACAAACTAACTAAAGAGCTAACCAAGAAATATAAAAACTAACCCACAAACTAAAACTAATCCAGAAATAATTTTTTTTGAAATTTACCTTATTACCCACCCAAACTCGCCCTTATAGTTAAACAAACATTTTTAACAAAATAAGCCCGAAAATATAAATTTTTTTCAAGAACTACTAAAAAAGTTGACTTTCCCAACCCCAACAAGCTAGCCATCTGAACCACTCGCCTAGCTAACGCACTACCTACGGTCGGGGGCATTCCGCACCGTATATCTTAATATTAAGGCTAGTAAAATGTAGGTGCGGTTTATTATGCAATATTAAACAAAAATAAAAAACTATATATTGTCTAACAATAATATAAATTTGTTAAGGTCAAGTATTCGTGTATTATTAGAAGTATGAAAAAAACGAATATTATATCCATTATCTTTAACATAGCATAAATTAGATTTTAATGACAAGTTTTCATCATTAGTAACAAAATAATCACTAGACATTGAAAAACAGGAATGCATACCATCTATAAACATATTTCTATATTTTAATTTAGAATTTTTTTCAGATAATTTATCTTCTACAATATCGATAAACAAATACATAGAAAGATATTTTTGAAATATATTAAAGTTTTTATTTTTATAAAAATTCTCTATTATTGTACTCATATATAATTGTTTTATATCATCATTATTTTTTAAAATGAACTTAATATTTTTTCTATCTTCGTTATATAGTTTTTTGTTTTCAATATATTTATTATGTTGTATTATAAAAGGATTTGACACAGAATCAATATAACCTAAATCCATCTGCTTAAACATATCATCAAAATTTTCTGCTTTTTTATACTTATCAGTTATTTTTATATTATGATCAATACAAAATCTTTCTTCTTGTTCAAAATAATATAAATAATTACTATCAACTATTTGACTCATAAATTCAAAATCTTCTTCTTTTTTATTTGTTTTATCATTTTGCAAATCAAAAATGTGAGCCATAGAATATACATACAAAAATTTATTTTTTGAATTAATTATTTTATTAAAATTATTTGTATTACCAGATTTATATTCATTTTTTAATATACTAAATATATTTTTATCAAAATAAACTATTTTTTTATTTTCCATTTATCACCCTTAATAATATTAATCTCTTTAGGTATCAGATTAAACAAATTATTTTTATCAGACTCCATTTTATAAAATTTAACATTATCATCTTTAACTAAACTTTTTATCAATTTAATATCATCATTGCTTGAATTCATTCCAAAATAAATAGCCTTAATTGGTAAATAAATATATTCCTCTTTAGTATCAGCAATAATCCTATATTCATTTTCATACTGCCAATTTTTATGTTTTATATAAAATAATGATATAAATTTATTTTCATATTCAATATCTTTATTGTTTAATATATAAGGATATACCTTATTAGTAATTATTTTATTAGTGTAAATAACTTTTTTTAAAATCAATTTATTAATTTTACTATTCAGTTTTTTTAAATAACTTATATCATATTCTATACATATACCTTTATGTTCATCAGCATAATGACTCCACATAAGAAAATTATCATATTCTACAGCTAAAGAACATATTTTTATTCTATCTATATTTTTTATATTTTTAAAATCATATATATTTAATTTAATTGGTGGATCAATGGGGTCATTAAAATAATTATAATTACTTAATCTCAAATTTTTTAATTTATCATTATTATTAGATATTAATTTTAATGTACTAATATTTATACATCTATATTTATATAATATATTATTTTCCAATATATCAGATTTTATACTAAAATCTTTTTTTATTATTGTTTGAAATATTTTATAAAAATATCGTTTCATATTAATATTTTTTGATAATATTAAATATAAAAAATAGAAAGTTTCTAATGTCCTATTATTATCACAATTTATACTCTTATTAAAATATTCATAAGCTAACTCTAAATGATTAACAAATCCTTCAAATAAGGCTCTACTATTATAATGTACTGATTGTAAACCATAATGTGACTCCCTTAAATTCATAAATCTTATAATATCATTTAAAGCCTCATCGTATTCTCCCAATTCAAAAAAACTAATAGCTCTATTATAATAAGAATTATAATTATCATATTCTATTGATTTATTATAATAATATATAGATTTCCTATATAACTTTTTTCTATGATATAAAAAACCAATATAATTATATAGAGTCCCTTTACCTACAATATGTTTTAGAAAATTATTAGTATGCAATGATATAGCTTTTTCCAAATCTTTTAATGGCTGTTTAACTTTATTTTTATACAAAAGAATATGCCCTCTATAATATAAAGAAAAAACATATTTATCATTTAATTTGATAGAATCATTAATATAACGAATCGCTTTTTTCTCATTATCTAATAAATAGTAAAAAACGCCTATATAACATTTTACTAAATATTTACAGTCATTATCACATTTTTTTTCTTCATCAAGAAAATAGTTCAATCCATTTTGATAATTAGTATTTCTATCATTAATATCTAAGCCAATATCTTGATAAAAATAATAAAATAAAAATTTATGATAATACTTATTAGCAAGTTTATCACTCATAATATTTTATCCCTCAATAATCCTAACTTCATCATCAGTTAAATTGTATAACGAATACACAATCTTATCAATAGCCTTGTCCACCGCCTGAATACGCGTGTTAAGCATTTCAATAGTGTTAGGGTTCTTCTCGGAGGAAAGTTTTTTGTTTAAATCAATGATGTTGTCAACGAGCTTAATTAAATTTTCTTCTGTATTTTTATCAATATCTGGAATAGGAAAATCATTTATATATTGAGGTTTAAACCTTGTTGTATTACCCCTTAATATAGTACCTGTTTTTTTAACATAATAAGTAAATAACTTACTATTAAAAATCCCCATATAAACATTAATGTTATATATAGCTTTTTCATTAAATACAATACTGTAAATTGTAGTTGTATGATATAAATTTTTATCATCAATTACAGCCTGCATTCTCATATTAATATCAGGAAAAGAAATTTTTTTATATTCAAATTCATTAAGATTTTTAGGATATATATATGCATAAAATTTTTCATTTTTCATTTTACCATTTTCTCTATTTTCCAATGATTTTTTATTCTCTTTTAAATATTCCCAAGCTTTTGGAAACTGCTCTTTTATTTCTTTTTGTGAATATAATACTGCTGAACCAGATACTAATTTATATGGAAATATAACCCATTTAGTATTTGTAGGTATACAATATCTTTTAATATCTTTACCAAATAAAAATGGTTTTATAAATTCTCTTTCTATCTCAATTTCTTTATCTAATGACTTTGAATAAGTTTTTACAATTCCGTTAACTTCTTCTCCTCCATGTAAAACATAAACAATATCAGAACTAGTTTGAAGTCCAACAAAAATTTTACGAGATATATCTTTTAATACTGTTTTATAATTTTTTAATTTTTCAATTATGGATAAAGTATTATTACTATAAAAATTCCAATTATCTTTTGTTATTATACTAATAGGAAAAGTCTCAAAAGTAGCTTCAAATAACTTTTCTTTTATATCTACATTTTCATCAAATCTTAATAATTTAAAATTATCTTGTTCTTCATTAGATAAAAATAACAAACAGGTATATGTAGTAGCATTATTAAATATTTGATTCTCCCCAAAATACACAACTTTTTTTAATGCTTTTCTATTAGATATTATTTCTCTTAAATTCTCTCCCATATCTACTTTAAAAAACTTATGAGGTAAAATATATCCCATTTCACCTGTAGACTTTAATAATTGGAGAGCTTTTTCAACAAAACATAAATAAATATCTATATTACCGCTGCTTGCACTTTTATAATTTTGTTTCAATGTTTCAACAGATAACGGACTTGATTCCATCATAGTTTGAATTTTTACATAAGGAGGGTTTCCAATTACCACATCAAATCCCCTTGCTTTCATTATATCCCTAAACTTAGAATTCCAATCGAAACAGTTAATTTTATATAAAGTGTCATCGTCCAAATCGAGATGGCTCTCGTAAAAATCATTGCCTATTAAACTATTACCGCAGTATTCGTCATACGGGCTTCCCGCACGGTATCGCCTCCCCTTATCAAACGCCAACTATACGTGCGGCTAATTACCCAACATCAAACAAAAACTAAAACAATAAAATTTCATGATCTTTTTAATGGTATATTTTTTTCTTCAAAATAAAGTGATATGGCATTTTTTATTTCTTTCAAGGCTTCTTCTTCTGTTGCTCCAAAAGCACTTATATTATCTAATTCTTCTGATAAAGCTATATAGCCATCATCTTCTTCACTATAAAAAATTTTAATGCTATATTTCATATCATTCCTCCAAATTATATTTATTAACTAGATATAAAAATTGTTTAACTTGATAAGGTTTTACCTCTCCATTAACATTTTGAATATTAATTAACTCAGAAATACCAATTCTTGAATATATTCTATGACTTCCTCTTTGTCTTTTACACACAAAACCAAAAGATTCTATAATATTACAAAAATAAGAATATTTAATATTTTTATTATTATTTGTAAGTTTATTAATAATTTCTTTTTTATCCATAATTTAATTATAAAATTATTTAATATAAAATCAACTGTTTTCCTTGTTTCCGCCTACTCGCCTAGCTAACGCACTACTCGCCGTAGGGGCTTTCCGCACGGTACTGCAACCCCCTTACAGACAGTCAACTGTACGCGACCGAAGGAAGTACCCGAAGGGTATGCGGTTTATTATCCAACATAAAACAACTACGATCCGTAGCACCTTCCCGCACGGCAACGCTCACCCTTACAGCAAGTACAATGTAAGTGCGGCTGATTACCCAACATCAAACAAAAACAAACTAACTAAAAAGCCAACCCAGAAATATAAAATCGAACCCACAAACAGAAACTAACCCAGAAATAATTTTTTGAAAATTTACCTTATAACCCACCCAAACCCGCCCTTTAAAGTTAAACAGAATGTTTTTAAACAATAAGCCCGAAAATCTAATTTTTTTAAAAGACTACTAAAAAAAGTTGACTTTCCCCACCCCAACAAGATAGCCATTTGAACCACTCGCCTAGCTAATGCACTCCCTACGGTCGGGGGCTTCCCGCACTGTATATCTTAATATTAAGGCTAGTACAATATATGTGCGGTTTATTATCCAATATTAAACAAAAAAATTAATCTGCAAATGGTATATATGGTGTTTCTACAGCTTTTATATGTTCCAACACTTCTTCTACAAAATATTCTGTAACTCGTTTATCATTTTTATAAAATTCTTCTATCCTTAAAATAACTCTTAATTCATCATCTTTAGAAAAATATTCTTTATTATATTTAACATTATTTAGAAATTTTTTATCTTCTATTATGACAGATATCTTTGGCATATCAACATTATAAAGTGTCCATTTATTATTTTCATTAAAAGAAAGTTTATCTATACATAAAACTACTTCTTTTCTATATTTACTATTTTTGCTATTTAATATAATATCAGGAGCTTTATAAAAATCTATATTAGATTTATCTGCAACATCTTGAATTTCACCATTACTATATTCTATTTTTAATTCATCTATTTTATTATTTCCTTTTATAGGAGATGTTATTTTTTCAACATTTTTCCTAACCGCACCATTATAACATAATTTTACCATCTTTTGAGATTTAGTTTTAGTTGTGATGGTATTTCCATCTTTAATTTCTGTAGTATCTGTATTTTCTACATATTCATATTTTATATAGCTATCATCTATATTTTTAACATATATAGCTCCATCTTCTTCTATTTCTATAGATGAATCATTATTTTCTGAAATCTTTCCTTTAGTTATTTTAATAAAATTAAGTATATTTCTTAATATATTAATAATCTCTATTGCTGTTAAAGTAGCTGTAGTAGGGCTACTATTCAATAATAGTTCTATATTTTTTAAAACTTCAACAATAAATTCTATCCCAAAACTACCTTTTTCAAAATTAGCTTTAACTTTTAATTTAATTGTTGTAAAATCAAAATTGAGTTCACTATTAACTTCTAAAAATAAATCATTTAAACTTTCTATAATTAAAGCTAACTCCATTGCATCCATTTCATGATTTTTTAAATCCTCACCATCATATATAAATTTTAAAGAACTAGTAGTAATATCAATATTTTCCATTATTCCTCCAATAATATATATTTGTAATTTAATAATTATTATATAGAATAAATCGACAGAATTAAATAAAAATTTATCTTTAAATTATCGGTATTTTTGTCAATATAATTTAATAAAAAATAATAATATTAATAAAACTATTTTTTATTAATATCATTATACAAATCTAACAATTTATAAAATGAATCATCAGGTAAAGATCCTACAATTTGCATAATATCACTAGAATATTTTATATCAATATCAGATATAAAATATAATTTAGATTTTATAAACTTACAAGTATCTTGATGATTAAATAAAGTAATATTTATACCTCCTTTATTTAAAGAACTTTCAAATTTAATACCATCAAATCCAAGATTTTTTAATAATTCTGCAATATATTGAGTTGGTATATAATCTATATCATTTCCATAATTTATATTAGAAAAACATTTATTTAAAGAAATAAATTCTGTTTTAATATTTTCAATATTCTCAAATGTAAATTTTGTAATATCAAATAACGTTAAATCACATAAAGTTTTTATTTCAGCTACACTTACAAAATTACGCACCATGGGTCTAACTTCTTTTATACTTGTATTTATATCTTCGGATGTGTATAAATAACTAATTTTTTCAGGATTTGCTCTTCCTGCTTTTGCTATTTCTGGACTTGGTGCCATAGAATTTTTTTCATCATAACCAGTTATTTCTTTTTCATCATTAATTTTTTGTTCGTCTATATCTCCATCAAATATCCTACTACGATATAAGTAACTATCTTTTTTTAATATATATTTATGATTTAATCCCTCTTTTTGTACAGTATCTATTATTTTATGTTTTGGAAAAAATCTGTTATTAGAAATAATTTCTTTTTTGAAATCTTCAACATCAATGATTATTTTATATTTAAAATATAACAAAACAATTGCTACAGCCCATACTGGATTAATATCTTTGTTATTATCTTCTTCCATTTTTTTATTTAATCTCCTTCTATAATCTTTCTTTCTTCCTCTGATATATTATAAATGGAATAAACAGTTTTATCAATAAAAGAATTAATATATAAATAATTTACTGATTAAGTCTAAGTAAATCTATTCGTTCTACATTCATAGGTGATTGATTATAAATATAATTGCATTCTTTACACAAAGGTACTATATATACCATATCATGAGAATAATTAGGATAAACATGAGCTCCAACCTCAGCATCGTTATTACATGCTAAATTAGAGCACTTTTGAAATTTTCTTCCTTTTTTATCTTCCCAATATTCTTTCCAAGTATTATAACCACTTGGTGGATTTTCATTTGAAGTTCCTATTTTATTATATACTGTAATCATCATAACTCCTTTGTAATTTATATAAATTATAATAATGTAATAATTTTATTTAAACCTCTTATAGTTCCTTTATTCCCCTTCTATAATTCTCACTTCCTCATCGATAAAATTATACAACTTGTACACCAACGCATCAATCTGCTTGTCAACAGCATTGATTTGCCTGTTAATCATAGTAACAGCATTAGGATTTTTTTCAACAGCTAACTTCTTGTTTAACGCAATGATACTGTCAACTAAAGTAACCATTTTGTCATGCATTTCCTTGTCTTGTGTATTGGACATATCTAACAATGGTACAGGTAAATTATATAATTCATTAGTTAATATATGATTATTTGAACTTGTTAACTTATATCTCCAATTTAATAATTTAGAATTTAGTAATCCTAAAAAATATTTAATATCATAATCGCTATTATTGACAACATAACCACATGTATTTGCAACATAACTATTATTTTCTAATAATTGAAAATTTAATCTTCTATCTTTTTGAGTGTTAACTACTTGTTGATATACAAGCCTTACATTATTTCTATCATTAAGTTTTTTAGAAGAAGAAATACTTTTTACAATTTTATCATCTATAAAACTATCCTTTTTTGACTCCAAAAATAAATATCTTTGTACTGCATCACCTCTAATTAAATTAAAAATATTTTCTGATTCCTTACTACTTCTTATAGCATCTGAAAATTTAGTTAAATGAATTTCCCCTTCTATAAAAGATACAAAATTATCTTTCTTAAAATTATCTAATTTACATAATTTAGATAATAAAGAAATTTCACCACTACTATTTATTAAAGGTATTTTTTCTAAATAAATAACTATATCTTTAGGTATTAAAACAGAATACCTACTTTTTAAATCATCAGAATTCATCAAACCTTTAGATAACATAATTTCTTTTTTATTATTTGATAATATATATATACTAACATCTTGAGTAACATTTTTAAAAACTTTTGCTTTTTCTGGAAAATGTTTTATGTTTAAATAAGAAAAAGTATCTAGTATATAATTTCTTAAATTTATATTAGATTTATCTGTTAAAATACCTGTTGGCATAATTACACCAATTAATCCATTTGTATTAATTAGCTTTGTCATTTTTTCAGTAAATACTTTATATAAATTTATTTCTCCTTGTATAGTGTTATATTTAATTTTTATATAATTATTAGTCTGTTTTAAAGTATTATAATCTTCTTTATTTTCTTTTCCTAATGTTATTTCATACGGCGGATTGCCTATCACCACATCGAAACCGCCACCTTTAAAAATATTTTTAAATTCGTCCTCCCAATCAAAACAATTTATTTTATATTGCGTCTCCTCGTCAAAATCAAGCACCGACTGGCTCTCGTAAAAATCATTGCCTATTAAACTATTACCGCATTTGATATTGTCCTCCAATGACGGTAAAGCTCGCTCATTAAATAAATCCTGATTGTTCTGTATTGACGCTGGACTCTCCCCCTCCAAACATTTCATAAGTAATGATAATTTCGTTACCTCTACCGCATTGCTGTCTATGTCAACTCCAAATATATTGTTGCGTAATATCTGCTTCTTTATCCAAATTGTTAAATCCCCATTCTCTTTTATTACATCTTCTTTTGAACCCTTAAACTTCGCCCTGTCCTTTATCTTGTTGTAATATTCAATATGATAATTAAGTAAATATTTATACGCCCCAAGTAAAAAACTTCCGCTGCCGCAAGCCGGATCCAATATTTTTATATTCGCTATCTCCTCAGGCTTCTTCCCCTTTATAGCCTCCCCAACCGTATTCGCTACTATATAATCAACTATATACTCAGGTGTATAATAAACCCCTCCTGCCTTACGCACCTCTGGTTTTAATTCTATCTTCGCACTATGATTCTTCCCTATAGTGATAGTCTTACCCAAAAACTGCTCATAAGCATTCCCTATTATCTCAACCGATATCACAGAAAACTCATAAGGACTCAAAGGATAATAAAGCTCATTAATAATCTCTTTTATTACTTTATTATCAATCTCAATACTGCTGCTAATACTGTCTTTAGAAAAATCAAACAGCCCCGAATTATACCTGCCGTCAGCCTTCTCAAAAATTTTTAAAAGATTACCATAAAAACTCTCGCCCTTATTCTCGCAAGTCCTTTTTAAATCCCCATACTCCTCAATGCCTCTGTCTTCAGCCGCCCTCAAAAATATAATCCTGTCAATAATCTGCTGAACTGCATAATTCAAATCACGTACAGATAAATTTTTATTAAGCTTCGCAATATTAGATGCAAGCTTAGTCCTTAAATTATCAAGTGAATTAAGAAAATCTATATCAACACTTTCAGTACCTTTTTTGTTTGAAGTACCTGCAATATATTTTTCAAGCGAACCCTGTTCAATCCTCTCTTTATTAAGTATCTCATAAAGAAAATCAAATCTATTAAGATAATCTTCAAAATGAATATACTCAATCCTAGCAGTAGAAGCCTTATCATTAATATTTGGCTTTCTAGTGCAGTCATAAACGGCAAGCTCTTCAAAATCAGTGAGGAAACTTATACCGAGCTTAGCACTCCAGCCATACCTCCTAAGCTGAAAAGCAGGCAAACTGTCCTCTTTAAGATTAACACCCGGCTTTTTCGCCTCCACAAAGAAAACCCTATTCCCCCCAATACGAAATGCATAATCAGGAGCTTTAGTTTCCTTCCCCACTTTCACCTTATCCTCATGAATTACATCACGATAAGTTTGTGATTTACCCGCCCTGTTAGCTACATCCCAACCAAATGCCTCAAAGAACGGATCCAAAAAATCCCTTCTAGTCTCCGTTTCATTATAATTTTTATTTGTATACTGATCCTTGTTATTCCTAAACTTAATAACTAACTCTTCAACTTTTTTATAAACTTCTTCTTTACTATACATAATGTCCCCCATTACTTTTAATAATTTTATTTTTGTAACATTCAAATATAAAAAATAAACTTTAAACGCAATACTCTCATTAAACTATAAAATAAATATACACTTTTATATAGTATACAAAATTTTACTTAAATATTCAATGAAAGATACCATTTTTTATAGTACAACCTTTAAGAAATATAATTGATAGAAAACTGATTGACTATTGACTGTTGACTGTTGACTGTTGACTGTTGACTGTTGACTGTTGACTTTCATAATATAAAATACCCCAATTATAACTTTATACTACAATACACCCAAACCGCACATTTTGCAACTAAATATAAGTAGAAAAAACAACCCAAACATCAAACAACTACGAGCTGTAGCACCACCCCGCACGGTAACGCTTTACCTTATCAAATGTCCACTATATGTGCGGCTGAATATCCAACCATAAACAATAAAATTAACTAAAAAGCTAACCCAGAAATAATTTTTTGAAAATTTATTTAGTACATTAATAAATTCATTAATCATAGATATACAAAAGATTGAGGAGCATAAAAAATATTAAAATCTTCTAATTTTTTAGGTTTACGATATTTTTTTATTTTACCTATTTTTATAGCATATGCTATTTCTTTATTTTCAAGATATTTATAAAAAAAATCTACAGAAACACCAGACTCATATTTTATTATGTTCCATACATTATCTAAATCATCAGATATTATATCTTCTATTTCAAATTCACCTACTACTTTAGAAATAGGAGATGAAGAATATATTATAATTTTTTTTATATTCTTCCTTTTAAAAATAGATTTTCTAATTTCATATTTTTTACTACCATTGAATATTTTTTCAACATATTCAGGTTTAATAGACAATAAAACTTTCATTTACTTTACACTCTCTTAATATTAATAAGAATTGTTCTTTTGTTATTTTTGTTAGACCTCTAATTCCATTATCAGCATCACTTATAATTCCTAGCTGCAGTAATCTACCTCTATTCATTCTATTACCAATTTTAAATGAATATACATATAAAAAATTAATTAAAAATGGTTTAGTACCTTTACCATTCCAAAAATTAGATAATTCTTTATCTGTAAAAATACTTCTTTTCCTAGAATTTATTATAAATTCTTTTTCATTTTTTATCTTATCAATTTTTTCTTCAACTATTCCTATAGTAGTTATCACAGATGAATATTTTGCTGGTTTACCCTCTTCTTTAGTTCTATAAAATATTATAATATCTCCCTTTTTTATATTTTTATTTAATGAACGAGATACATAAACTTTACTTATTGCATTCCTATGTGGTAAATTATCTTTAAAATCTTTTGCAGATTCTGTTTTTAAATAAGAATCAGGTAATAAATCTGTATGATAATCTGGATATATTGGTACTAAAAAGATATTTGTATTTATTGAAAAAAATGGATAAGTATGTTTTGGTTCTTCTATATTAAACATTTTTGAAAAATCCCTGACATAAACTAATTCTCCATTCTCCCCTTTTTTTCCCCATTTAATAAAACCATATTCTTCAAATAAATTAATTAGTCTATTTTGTCCTTCTCTTTTATCAAAAATTGTAACATATATTTCATCAACTTTATTAGCTATTGCATTATCAAATATTATTTTTATAAATCTCTCACCTAATTTGACTCCGTTATATTCTACTTTAAAAGTACCTATTTTTAGTCTTTTTTTAGGAGAAAATGCAGGAATTATATCAGTATAGTTTTCATCTTTATCTTCAACTTTTAAATATAAAAAAGATAATAATTTTTTATCTTTGTAAGTAACATAAGCTATTTCATTAGATTTTTTATTAAACCATTTATCAAACTCGACATAATCTTCTTTTAAAGAATCAAAGAATTTATCTTCTAAATCTATATTTCCAAAATATTCTTTTTCTACAGATAAAACTTTATAATCAATGAGTTCAGGATTTTCTGAAATAACTTTTTCTAGAAAAGAGTCTATTGTAAATACTTTATTATCTATATTTACTAATTTAGCTTTTTGATGTATTTTTTTATCTTCTGTAATAAATATATCAACTCTATCATTTAAAAGTTCATTTAATAATAAAGTATCATTTTTATCATTTTCTGTTTTATCAAATTTTTCATATATCTCAAGTAGTTTTTTATTTAATGGAGCTTGAGTCATAAGTACTGTATAATTTTTGGATTTTATATTCATAACATTTACAGTATCAGAATTTGAGTTTTTATTTAATTCTTCAAGATTAATTTTATGTATACATTTTTCATATTTAGTCCTTTCTAGCCATTTAAATAGACTACCTATTTCTCTATTGATTATTTTATTACTACTTTCTCTATGAATAATAATATTTGTATCTAAAAGTGCTTTCATAAAAATAAATCCAAAAATTAATTTTATACATTATATAATAAAAAATAAAATAAAAAACTTATTATAGTTCTTTTTTACTCCACAATAATTTTTATTTTAACTGTTCAACCAATAATTGAGTAACTAAAGAAATAGCACTATTAATTGCTAAATCCTTTATTTTAGTAAAAATTTTCTTTTGTTTCAGCCCACTTAAAAATTCACTTCCTTTTAAAGTTAGTTCATAAGAAGTACAATCAACTCTTACAAAAGGACTCTCAATATTTGGAGCAAAAGAATATTGATACTCTTTATTAATATTTTCTATACACTCTGCTTTTAATAATTCTTTCATATGATATACTAATGTAACATATTTCAAATAATCTTCATCTGTTTCTAATGCCCTTCTACTTGGTATTTTCACATCTAATTTGTTAAGTAATTCTTTACCGTCTATTTTAGGTAATGGGTAATCCTCTATTACAGTTAAAATATTTTTAATTAATTGATAATCTATTTTCATAAAACTATTCTCCTTCTATAATTCTCACTTCATCATCGCTCAAATTATAAATTTATATATAAAATTATCAACCCGCTATATATACCCTTAAATCTAAACAAGGGCTAACAGCCCGAGCCATAAACTTAATAAAAATTTTTTTGCTTCTTTTGACGAAGTCCGCCTGTGGCGTAACAAAAAAGAAGTATAACTCAATACCAGAAATAAAGAGTTATACCTCAAGATTGTAAATGTTTTTTGTTTCTTTTTTACAAAAAAGAAATGCCATTTTTTTGGTTCTTTTTTTGGGCAAGCAAAAAAAGAACATGGGAAAAGTTTGCTTTCTTTTACAAAGAAGTTCTAATAAAAAAGGATAGCCAGCAAACACCAGCTACCCTTTTATAATATCTAAATATTAATTATTTTTATCTCACTGCCTCAGCACATCTAGTACATAGCTCTTTATGCTCGCTGTCTGTTCCTACACTGTCATAATGTCCCCAACAGCGTACACATTTTTCATGACTAGCCTTCTCTGTCTTAACAAAAGAAACGCCGCCCTCTATAAATGTATCGTCCTTGCTGTCAGAAAGTGTTACTTTACTTACAATGAATATCTCGTTTAAATATTTTTCATATTTAGTAAGTAATTCTTTAGTTGCTGGTTCTTTAGTGCATATTGTTACATAAGCCTCTAAAGATTTACCTATTGTGCTATTATCTCTAGCTCTTTCAAGTGATAATAATACATCATCGCGTACTTTAAGAATTGAAGCCCATTCTTTTTCTAACTCTAAATCAATTAAATTGTCATCAGCTTTAGGATATAACTCTAAATGTACAGAAGAAGCATTTTCTCCTTTGTAGTATCCCCAAACCTCATCAGTTGTGAAAGGAAGTACTGGAGCTATTATTTTTACTAATACATCTAATATTTCAACAAGTACAGTTTGAGCACTTCTTCTTGAAACAGAATCTTTTCTATCACAGTATAATCTGTCTTTGATAATGTCAAAGTAAGTAGCAGAAAGCTCAACAACACAGTAATTTATAAGTCTTTGATAGAATAAATGGAACTCATAACCATCGCAAGCCTTCTCAGCAACTTTTATAAAACTATGAAGTCTTGATAAAGCATATCTGTCTACAGGAAGTAAATCTTTAACTTCAATCTTTTCTTTAGTGAAATCAAAATCAGAAATATTGCCAAGTAAATATCTGAAAGTGTTTCTTATTTTTCTGTAATTGTCAGCAATAGCCTTCATCATGTTATCACCAACACGTGCATTGTGAGTGAAGTCTTCGCTTATACACCAAAGTCTTAATATATCGGCACCGTATTTGTCAATAACTTCTAAAGGTGAAACAACATTTCCCGCACTCTTATGCATAGCTCTGCCTTGTTCGTCTAAAGTCCAACCATGAGTTACAAGCTCTTTGTATGGAGGTATTCCTCTTATAGCCATAGAAGGCCAAATTGCAGCTTGGAACCAACCTCTGTATTGGTCGCCTCCCTCTAAATATATATCAACAGGGAAAACTCCGTCTAAATCTTTATTAGTTTTCTGTGCAGCAAAAGATGATACACCAGAATCGAACCAAACGTCCAAAATATCTTGTTCTTTATCAAAATCAGTGCTTCCGCATTCACATTTAGTGCCTTCAGGAAGTAAATCTTTAGCCTCTAATTCAAACCAAACATCCATTCCTTTAGTTTTTACTATTTCAGCAAAATGTCTTGTAGATTCAGCAGTTAATAAAGTTTTTCCGCAGTTCTTACAATAGAATGCAGGTATAGGAACTCCCCAAGAACGCTGTCTTGATAAACACCAGTCAGGACGATTTTCAAGCATTTTCTGCATTCTTTCATGTCCCCAAGTTGGATACCATTTAATATTATCTAAAGCTTTAACTGTTCTTTTATCTATATCATCATGTGTCATATCCATAAACCACTGAGAAGTAGCTCTGAATATCAATGGATTTTTACATCTCCAACAAATAGGATAACTGTGAGTAACTTTTTCTTTATGGTATAATGAACCGTTATTTTCAAGTATCTCTACTACTTTAGGATTTGCATCTCTTACTTTCATTCCATGCATTTCTGGGAAATCGCTTGTATATCTTCCAGCTTTATCTACTGGACAATATATTTCAAGTCCGTAATTCATACCAGTTTGATAGTCTTCCATACCATGACCAGGTGCAGTATGAACTATACCAGTACCTGAAGTAGCCTCAACATAATCAGCAAATACAACAGCAGATTTTCTATCTTTTATGAATGGGTGTGCTATTTCAAGTTTTTCAATCTCTTCCATAGATACCGGAATCATATCTCTGCCTTCTGCTTTCATGTCTTTTTTAGATAGAACAGTATCAACTAAAGAAGTTGTCATTATTGCATATCTTCCGTCTATTTCAACAGCAACATATTCTAAGTCTCTATTGAAAGCACAAGCCATATTTGAAGGCAATGTCCAAGGAGTAGTAGTCCATATCATAACATCAACATTACCGTCTAATTTATCATTGATTTTATTTAATACTGGGAATCTTACATAAACGCTTGTAGAAGTATGATTATCATCATATTCTATTTCAGCTGCAGCTAAAGCAGTTTCACAATCCATACACCAGTGAATAGTTCTTAAACCTTTATATATGTATCCCTTCTCTACTAATTGTGCAAATACTTCAACTATTTCAGATTCATATTCAGGCGACATAGTAAGATAAGGATTTTCCCAATCTCCCATTACACCAAGTCTTTTAAACTCTTTTCTTTGAATATCAATATATTTCTGAGCATAAGCACGGCATTTTTTTCTCATTATAAATTTAGAAGTTTCTTTATATTTATCTCCTAAACTCTCCTGTACCTTTAATTCTATAGGCATACCATGACAATCCCAACCAGGAACATAAGGAGAATCAAAACCTTTAGCTGATTTATATCTTACAATAATATCTTTAATAATTTTATTCAATGATGTTCCAATATGAATGTCTCCATTCGCATAAGGCGGTCCATCATGTAAAATACATTTAGGAGCACCTTTTCTTAATTCTCTAAGTTGTTGATAAAGTTTTTCATCTTCCCATTTTTTTATTATTTTGGGTTCTTTTTCCTTTAAACCTGCTTTCATAGGAAAAGCAGTTTTAGGCAAATTAATAGTAGAACTATAATCCATCTTATTTTTTGCTCCATTGATTAAATTTTTCTTTAATAAAATTTTACTACTTTATAAAGATATTCAATTCTATATTATAAGTAGAAATTTTACAAGTTTTATATATGTAAAATAATTTAATATTTTCAAATTTTATTCTTCAATGCTTAATTAAACATATCAGTAAGTCTAAAATCCCATACCATAAATATTAAAAAAGTATATATAAATCTTTTTGACACTTCTTTGTTTTCATTATTTGTAAATTCAATATTTATTTTAACTTTATCTTTATAATCTGCCTCTCCATCAATTTGAGCTTTTATTGTAAAAGTATCTCTATCATCAATAGTTAAAGAATATTCTTTAATTGTTCTATATTCTGTATATAAAGGAAACATACCATATCTCATTCCAAACGCTTTGAAAGTACCGTAAGCAATTTCTATATTTTGAAGTTTATCTATTTCATTTTCTAAATTATTTTTATCAATATTTATGATGCTTAATTGATTTATAGTCTGTGATAATTCATAATCCTGTAATTGTTGTCTCCATTTTGTAATTGTTTCTTCTTCCATTTCAATAGGGCTTGCTAAACTAATAAAACTACTATTATCAATTTTTACTTCTTCATCATTACTATTTGTATAGCTTCCATCGCCTGAATATCTGAATGTGGTTATAAAATTATTACTATTGTCGTATAAACTCCATATAAGAGATAAGTCAAATTTATTCATTATTGGGTTATCAATAAATACCTCTTTGAAAAAATCATAATCGTATTTATCTCCTGCAATGAGTAATTGATTTAATATATACGAAAATTTTTTTATAATATTAGAAACTTGTTCCCTTATATATTTTATATTTTGTTTTTTGTTTTCGTCTAAATTTCTTGGAATAGATTTTAATATTTTACTTTCTTTTATATCGAATATACTTACAGAATAATCATTGTTTAGTATTAATTTATAATTTTCATCAAGAATCTTTTCGTTATTTTTGTCAAAGCCAATATTTGAATTATATTTCAATTCTAAATTGTAGAATGGAATTTTTTTATCTTTTGCAATTTCTATCAAAATATCTAAAGCATTGTTTTTTGTTGCCATTTTTTTTGCATTATTATATATATTGAATAATATTTTAATTGTGTATTCATTTTCTTTATTTAAAGATAGTATTTTAAAAAATAATTTTGATTCGCCGTCTTTTTTGTATATTTCTTCTAATGCTTCATAGCCCCCATATAATCCGTAAATTAATTGTGCTGTTTCCTTATTTGTTTCTCTGTAAATATTTTCAGCAAAGCTCAAAAAACTTTCTTTATCAAGCAAATCTATAATAGAATCAATTTCAACAATACGATAAATATACTTCTTTAATTCTAAATATTTTAAATATAAGTATTTTATTACTTTTATATTAACTTCTCTTGATTTATCTTTTATTAATACATTAGCTTCTTTTATAAAATCAACTTTCTTTTCATCTTTTTTATTTAAAGTATTCTCAGCATAATTTTCTACTTCTTCTATACTTTTAAAAATTTTGAAATCTGATAAATTTTTTAATTCATCATAATAAATATTTTCTAATCTTCTTTTGAAAGCTATTATTTTTTTATTTTTACTTTCGGAAGCTATTTTATGAGCTTCTTTCAAATTGTCTTCTATAATATCATTACCGTAATAATAATCACCTAATACATGTAAATATAAAGTCCATTTCAAATTTTGAAAATTTTTAAAGTTATTACAGAATTGAAAAATATTTTCCATTGAATTAACTTGACTAATATCCCAATTTTCTAAAGAACTGTACTGATTAAAATTATAAGTGCCGCCGAACATGTAACTCATATTCTTTATTTTTGAAGTATTCCATTTATCAAGAGGCTGATTAAACTTTGAAGCAAGATAAAACATATATGATGTATCTTTAACATTTGATATATTCCAATCATTTAAAGGCTGATCGAACTCAAAAGATTGTGCAAACATACAATACATATTTTCAACATTAGATACATTCCAACTATTAAGCGGCTGATTAAATTTACTGCATCCCTCAAACATACAAGTCATATCTTTAACACTCTCAACATTCCAAGATGAAATATCCTGATTAAATTCCATAGCATCATTAAACATATAATTCATAATTTTTAATTTATGAACATTCCAATTATTAAGAGGCTGATTGAATTTAATTGCATACCTAAACATATAGCCCATATCTTCTACATTAGATACATTCCAGTTATTTATATTATGATTAAATTTACGGGCAAAAGAAAACATTGAGTTCATACTTACTACATTAGAAGTATCCCAAGTTTCTATTCCTGAAAAATCTTCTCTTTCGCTTCCTGAAAATAATCCGCTCATATCTTTAATAAGACTTGTATCTATATCGCCTAAATAAATATTTTCATCTTGTACTATTTCGTATAATTCTTTTAAAATTTCTGGTTTGTATTTATGCATATATTTATCCGTAATTTTTATTTTAACAGTATAATATATTTATTTAAGAATTTCTATTAACTAAATATATTAATTTTATAACGCACGGTTAATAAAACTTTATAAATAATTAAAATATATATTTAAAAATTAATCTAAATTATTAATTTTCTCTGCGTGCGGTGGATAATACAATAAATTTAAAAAAATCTTGGGTGGGTATTATAATCACAGTATAAAATAAAAAAGAAAAGTAATACAAAAATGACAAATGAGATTAAAAAATATAAAGGGTGGGCAAATGTAATTAATTTTTAAAACTTTAATTACATACCCCGCCATTTAATATTTATAGTTTATTGTTGAAAAAATTGATAATAAAATAGTATAATTTTTTTATTTATCAACTTTTTTATACCTAAAAAAGTTGCAAAAAAGACAAGTTTTATAAGTTGAAAACTAAATAAAATTATAATATTAATTTAATACAAGTTTTATAAATTATTTTATTTAGTATGCATTTATTTTAAAAGTCAATAAAGTAATTATTATCAATTAATTTATTTATATACTTATAATTTTATATTTTTATTTTATTCAAAATTTTCAAATGATTAATTCGTTGTTATTGTAGTTAATACAATGAATAAAAAAAACTTGGGTGGATGTTATAATACAGTATAAAATAAAAAAGAAAAGTAATACAAAAATGACAAATGAGATTAAAAAATATAAAGGGTGGCAAATGTAATTAATTTTTAAAACTTTAATTACATACCCCGCCCTTTAATATTTATAATTTATTTTTGAAATTATAATTTAAATTTGTTTTTTTATTAAATTAGAAAATATAGCACCCACCCAATTGTTATTTAAATTTATAATGATACCTCCGCACGCTGAATGCATTTTGTATATAAGATGATGGAATAACAGAATTTTAATAATATAAAAAAATATACTTACCGTGCGTTAAATAAATAGAATAATAAATAAAAGCATATAAAAGTTTTATTAAATTATACTTTTATATGCTTTATTAAAAAATTATTATTTAGCTTCTTTAGTATCTGAAACATCAGGCTTAGGCTGTATTATAGCAGAAAGAACTAAGAATACTACTAAGCTTGCAACTATACCAGGTATTATAGGGTCAACTCCAAATAAATTAATATTTTTATTGTATTGGAAGAATATTGTAACAACACTTCCGGCTATCAATGAACCCATACTAGCAACCGCAGAAAGTTTTTTGTTTGTGTAGTTTCCAAATAAATATGGTATAAATACACCTGCAGCACGCAAGCTGAATGAGAACATTAATATTGTTATTAAGTTTGAAGCTTTGAAAGCTATAAACATAGATATAAGCCCAACAGCAACCATACATGCTCTTCCAATGAAAAGTAATTGTTTGTCAGTAGCATCCTTATTAATGTATTTTTTGTATATATCATTTGTAGCTATTACTGATACTGCAAGCATATCAGAGTCAGCTGATGACATAGTAGCTGATATTAATGCAGAGAATAATAAACCAACTATTACAGGAGGCATTGTATGCATAGCAAGTACAGGTAAAATATATCTAGTACCTTCAGAAGTAAGAAGTTCAGAAGTAAGAAGTCCGTCTTTAACAACACTTGAAGCAATCAAACCCAAAAATGCTGGGAATAAAGAATATAATATACATACCAATCCGCCGACTAAAGAACCTATCATCAAAGATTTAGAATCCCTAGCAGAAAAGAATCTCTGACTAATTTCAGGACCTACAGAATATGAAGCAATATACATTATGGTTAATGATATTATAGTAGGCCAGCCCATACCAGCAGTAAAAGATTTTTGTGCAGGTGTTAAATTTGAAAGTACATGATCAAAACCGCCTGCGTAATTCAAAGCAAAAGGTATAGCAACTAAACTGCCTATAAATACTAATGAACCTTGAATCAAATCTGTAAAAGCAACTCCCCAAAGTCCACCCATAGAAGAATATGCAGTAACTACTATTGTAACTATAACTACAGATAATTTATAATTCCAGCCAGTCATAACTGTTAATATACTTGCTGAAGCTATTATCTGGGCTGCTGTTATACCTATCATAGGAAGCCCCATTATAATAGAAGTAACTAATGCATTTGCTTTACCATATCTTTTGTAAAAATATTCTGATACAGTAGTAACCATTGCATTTCTAAATCTTTGAGCTAAAAATGCTAAAACAAGATAAGCAATAGAAGCTGTTATTACATACCAAACAGCAGAAAGTCCCCATTTACCAAAAGCCTGTTCTGCTAAACCTAATGAAGTACCTCCTCCAATATTTGTAGCAGCTAAAGTTCCAGCCAAAAGTACAGGTCCTAAATTTCTTCCGGCTAATGCAAAATCATTACTGTTGCTTATTTTTTTACTGGAGTACACGCCTATAAGAAGCATAGCTACCAAGTATAGAACTACTATAATTATTACTATAGTTCCGCCCATAATTAAAACTCCTTAAACATTTTATTTTTTTAAATGAAAATTTTAATGAATAATTATAATATTTTTATTTTTAATATAAAGATATTATATGTAAAAAATACCGAAAACATATTATATATTATTTACAAACAAAACACTTTCGTAAATAAAAACAAAAATTATTGTTATATTAATAAAAATATTTACAGGGTAATATTTGAATTCTTCTGCCATTTGTTGGATTTTAAATAATACATACTAAAGAAAGTATTGATTATATAGCATATACCCATAGAAAGCCATATTCCTATAAGCTCAAAATGTGGAGATAATGCATAGGCTAAAATCGTTCTCAAAATTAAAGTAGTAGATGTTGTGAAAGCCATTATTACTATAGTTTTACCTGCACCGTTTATAACTCCATTACATACAAACATCACAGAATAAAAAATAAATATTGGCATTATAGTATAAATATAGCTTCTTGCATATTCAAAAACCTGAGTATCTTTTGTAAACATTCTTATGAGTAAATAAGGATTAGTTATTGAAAATATACTCATAATAGAAGAAATTATAATACCTATAACGATTCCGCTTTTTAGAATTTCTTTTACTCTCTCTAATTTTTTAGCTCCGATATTCTGTGCTGACATTGTCATAACAGCATTTCCTAAAGCTCCCATAGGCATTATAAAAAGCGACTCTACTCTATTAACAATAGCCACAGTTGCACTTGCTGCCTCTCCGAAACTGCTTATAAGTCTTGTAATTACTAACCATCCGAAAGCTACTATAAACTGATTGAATGAAATAGGTATTCCTAATTTAAGTATTTTTTTAGTCATATTCAAATCGAATGTAAATACAAAAGGATTTATTTTTATAAAGCTGTTTTTTATTCTAAGATATGTTGTGCTTATAAATACAGAAGTAAATTGAGCAATTACTGTAGCAATAGCAGCACCTTGAAGTCCCATTGCAGGTATTATCCAAAAACCTTTTATAAGTATAGGGTCTAATATTATGTTAATTATAGATGATACAATCAAAAATATTAATGGTCTTACGGTATCGCCTACAGCTCTTAATATAGAAGAAATAAAAAAGTAAGTATATGCAAATGGCATACCCAAAATAGATATTCTTAAATATATTAATGCCATCTCCATAGCATTTTCAGGAGTTTTCATCATTATTAATATATTTCTTGAGAATATAAGCATTAAAGCTCCAACTGTAAATAATATTATAACTCCCAAAGTGGTAGATACTTTTATAACATGGCTTACAGTATCATAATCTTTAGCTCCGTAATACTGCGAAACTATAACACCATTAGCCATATTAACACCGAATGCAAAAGAACCCATTATAAGCATTATTGGAAAGCTTACTGCAACTGCCGAAAGTCCAAGAGGCCCTATAATATTACCTATCCAAATACTATCTACTATATTATATACAACATTAAGCATATTAGACATCAGTATTGGTATAAGCAGTTTTAATAATGTGGGAACAACTTTTGCTTCTGTGAGATCTGTTCCTATATGATTAGCCATTTATATTTTTAACACCTATTATTTAATTAAACTTATCATAATATTATAAACTAAATAACAATTAATTAAATAGTAAAAACAAAATTATTTTTTTATATTAACTTTCATTTTCTAAAATTAAACGCACGGTAAATATATTGTTTATTTAATTTAAATTATATTATTCAATAATCTTATATAAAAAATTGCATTCATCGTGCGGTGTAAACATTATAAATTTAAATAATGCTTGGGTGGGTTTTATAATATCAGAATTAGTTTTTAATAAACAAAAAATAAAAAATGCAGAATATATTAAAAAAATATAAAGGGCGGGCAAATGTAATTAAATTTTAAAACTTTTATTACATACCACATCCTTTAATATATACTGAAAATTTTTGAGTTTGTCAATCAATACACTTTATGTAGAATTATCAACTTTTTTGCCGCACAAAAAAGTTGCTGCCACAGGCACGCTTCGCGAAAACGCAATTGCTAGAATTTTATATTTTAAGAATATCTATCAAATATGGTGTAATAGAGTAATTTTAGGTTAAAAATGCAGTTGTTTTGGTTCTTTTATACCAATACCGAAAGGTACCTACTCGGTAAAAGAACTGGGGTATGGGGCAAAGCCCCATATATTAAAAAGAAACTATAGTTTTATTTTTGACAAAATATAGTTGTTTAGGTATATATTGCTTATTTAAAAAATATTAACTTCAATTTATTTTTGAATTAAATTAGAAAATAAAGCACCCACCCAAGTTTAGATTAGGTTTAAAAATTTATTCAACGCACGATTAATTTTATTTTTATTAATAGTTTATAATAAAATAGCATCTAATTTTATTTTTTAGTCTTACTCACCGTGCGAATCATAAAGCAGGCGAATGCTTACCCTTATTAGGACCATTAGGGTGCTTTAGACAATAACCATTTACTAATGACTGCAGAGATTTATTTTTAGCCCCGCAATACTTGCAAAAATATTCTGACTTCTCACCACCTTCATAAAGTTTATGCTTACCATTGTTAGGACCATTTGGGTGCTTTAGACAGTAGCCATTAGTAAGTGAAGCTATTGAAGAATATTTAGCACCGCAATATTCACAGTAAAAATTTTGAGTCATAAAAAGCCTCCTTTTAATTTTGATTATAATTTAATTATATATTATTATGACGACAAAAACTGTCATAATTTCATTTAAATATAAAAAAAGTTATAATTTATAATTAAAACTAAATATATATCCATAATCTAATACACCATTTTGATTTTGATTTATAATAGGAGCAAAAGAATAATATATTTTTCTCTCTAAATTGCTTTTATAAACTGATGAAATAATAGAAGTTAATGCTCCAGCTGTAAATAAACCTATACCTGTAAAAAATAGTGTTCTATTTAGCTTGCTTGTTTTATCAGTTTTGCTGAAATCAAAAAAATCAAAATTATTAGGCTGTCCGTTTACTGCATTTAACATAAACGGACTAGCGGCAGTTAAAGCTCCTCCAATCATTGTTATTATTCCGAAAGTATTGAAGCCTTTTGCTATATTTATACTATTCATATTTTTTTCTATTAATGCTCTTCTATCTGCTTCATAAATTAATCTTTGTCTTTCTGCTTCTAATTTTTTTAATTCCTGTTCTTTTAAACGGTTCTGTATTTCAATTTCTTCCTGTTCTTTTATTCGCTTTTCTTCCTCTAAAGTTTTTAATTCCTGCATTTTTATTTTTAAATCTTCTGTTTCAATGGCACCTTTACTTTTTAAATAATCATACATTTCAAAATTATTATTATCAAATGCATAATGCAAAGCTGTTTTATTATCATCAACTTTAGTATTAATATCCGCTTTTTTAGAAATAAGTAGTTCTGCCATTTCTCTATTATTATTTTCTGCAGCAATCATTAAATATGTTTTATTATCATATCTTGTATTTACATCTGACTTATTTTCAATGAGAAGCTCAGCTATTTCTAATTTATTGTCTTTTACTGCTAAATATAATTCTTTACCATCATTTTCATTTAAAGATATTTTTTTTGATAAAAGAGCTTCAACTATATCTTTATTGCCTTTTTCTATAGCATACATTAATGTTGTATTTTTATAATCTTCATAATATTCATAATCATTATTTATAGTATTATATATATAAGCATTATTTTTAAGAAGAAATTTAACTCCTTCTAAATCATTACCATTAATAGCATATAAAAGAGGATATGTATTATTAAAATTCTTATCAATATCTAAATATCCTATATCAATTAACTGCTGAGCTACATCATAATACTCTAATGCAGTACATAAACTTATAAGATAAGTTCCTTTTTCAAAACTTTTAGTATTTCCATTTTTGCTTTCAAAACTAGTATCTCTTCCTAAATATAGTTTTTGATTAGTTACCATATTATTTATTTCTTCTATTACAGAATTATTATTAGTATATGATGATATTAAAGTTTTATATTTATCAAATACATAGCTATTAAAAAATATATTCATAATATCTTTACTGTATGAATAATCCATAGCAAGCATAATAGCTGTTTTTCTGCTATTATTTGTAATTTTTAAATTTGGTTTTTTATCTAATATTTGTTTTATTATATTTGTAGAATTTTTATCTATAGCATACATTAATAGACTATGATTATTATAATTGCTATATTGATAATTAATATTTATGCCTTTATCTAAAAGACTTTTAAAAACATCATCATAATTTTTTGATATTATAAGTTTAACAGCATACCAATCATTATTTTTATAATCAGCATTATTATTGATGAGTAATTTTGCAATATCTCTATGCTCATATCTTGCTGCTATTTCTAAGGAAGTTAAAGATTCAGTAACAAATTTATTTAGATAACTATCAATATAAATTATCTTAAATAAATTATTTGAATACTCTGCCTTATTTTCCATTAATAATTTTACTATATCATAATGCCCGTTCATAATAGCATCTCTTATTGGAGTATTAAGATTAACATCAGCACCATTTTCTATAAGAAGTTTAACTATATCAAAAGATCCTTTACGGCTTGCAATCAATAAAGCAGTATCCTCAATAAAATCGCTTTTTTCATTAACATTAACACCTTTTCTAATTAACTCCCTAATCTTTTTAATATCTCCAGATTCGCATGCTTCGTATAATTGATAATTGAGCCTATCCTCAGAGTATAGATAGGATAAATTAAATATTGTAAATAGAATAAATAATTTGAATAATTTCATAAACCTGCTCCATTTAATAATTACTCATTAGTAGAACTATATTCTTCCCACCATTTTTTTATTTCGATTATATTTGTATAATATTTTTTAGTTAATTCATCATTGTAATAATAGTTTTCTCCTTCCTCTCCTTCTATAGAACAATTAAGAGTATTACCATTTAATTTGAAATTTAAATATGATTTTGTAACAAACAAATCCATAGTATAAACAGCCTCATTTTTACTTTTTATTTCACTTACAGAAGTGGTTAATAATGTTAGAATTGAAGCCAGAGGATTTATTACAGCTTCTTCATCTCCTACTAAAACTTTATTTCCTACAAAGAGCAGGGATTCATTACCATTAGTATAGAATTTATAACTTACATTTTTATACCACCCTTCTTCTTTGCTTTCACAGGATATAAATACTAATATTGATAATAAAGCTAATAAGAATATTTTTAATTTCATTTTTTACTCCTAATTAAATATAATTCAAAATAAAAACTAAAGGCTTCACTCAAAAAACTTCAAGCAAAGCCCTTTAATTTTTAATATGATTGATTATTTTTTTATATTACAAACTATATCTTTATTTAACATTTCTGCAGGTGCACCTGGATTTTCTGTAAATCTAACTGTTACAGAATTTCCATCAGAAGCAAATTTTAAAGTACCTTTAATTGCATTTGGTTCTCCATAAAAGTCAGTAGAAAAGCTATAATCAATACCATAACCTGTTACAGGGAAATATCCTTGATATTGAGGTTCTGATGTTTGGTCATTACCGGCACTCATACCAACTTTAGAATCTTTTATTGATACCCAGAAATATTGAGACTGAATTACAGCAGATGTTGATACGTAGGAATTATTGTTATACTGTTCTATGCCTTTTGATGTTTTAGTATATGTAACATCTTGTCCATCAATATTTACAGTTGCTTTATTTACATTGTTAAATGTTATCTTAATTTCCTTTCCATAAATTTTTACTTTATAATTAGGATCATTAGCTTCTATGATTTCACCTTGTGGTCCACGTGACGAATTTTTATATTCGTGTATATTACCGTTTATATCTATTTCTACATTATCACCAGTACTATATTCCCATATACCAGCATATTGTGCATTTATAGTTTTTGGGGTACTTGTATCTGGTGCTGTTTTGTCCTTATTGGAACAGCTTACTGATAAGATACCTACTAAAAATAGGCTTAAAAATATTGTTGAAATTTTTTTACTAATTTTACTCATAGTAAAACTCCTTTTTTTGATTTTTTTATTCTAAACATTTTCATGTTTATTTGCTCATTCAATTTTTTATAGCTTAATCATGCACTATCAATGCGACAAAAACTGTCATAATTTTTTAAGTTTTTATGTATTTTATATTTTTTATACAAAACAATTATCTATTATTTTAAATGTATTTTTAAATTTAAATACGAATTTAAATTTATTTTTAAATTTATTATACTATATATTATTTTAAATTTAAAGCAAGATAATTCTATATTTTTTATATTCTACTAATATACAATTATCAACATTTTAAAAAAGCTAGAATATCAGTATTATTTTTTATAAATGGTAATATCACAAACAATAAAAGTTTTAATAATTTTAAATATTAGTACATAACAAAACTATATCTATCATCCAATAGAAAGGCTTTGAAGCGTTTTGAAAATCAATATATAAAAGAAAAAATGAATAAGTTAAAGATAATACTACATAAAACAATTATATAATAATATTCAAACTGAATATAAAAATAATATCTGCTTTTGCAACTTTTACCACGGGAAAAATTGAGTAAATATTATTAATTATATTATTTAATGTCTATGTTTTTATAAAAAATTAGTACATTATAGGACTTTAGTCTTCCCTTCAATTACAAGGCTTTGAAGCGTTTTAAAAATCAATATCTAAAACAAAAAACAATGAATTAAAAATATTATTATATAAAACAATTATTTGTTTATATATACTTAAAATTTTCAAGTTCTAATTTTTTATGTCGTTCTTTTTCCCGCCGCAAAAAGAACCAAAAAGTGCAAATTAAAATTAGTACATTATGAAACTTTATTGTTCCATTCAATATAAAGGCTTTGAAGCGTTTGGAAAATTAATCTTATAAAACAAAAAACAATAAATTAAAAATAATATTATATAAAAACATTATTTGTTTATATAATAATATTAAACTATAATAAAAATACTATGTGCTTTTGCAACTTTTACCACGGGAAAAGTTGAATAAATATTTTAATTTATAGATAAACAACTATATTTTGTCAAAAATTATTTTTTAAATTTTAAAGATCTGCAGGGCTTCGCCCACCGCGAAGCGTACCCGTAGGGTAACACCCACTTCTTTTGTTGCCACATACGCAGTACGCCTTCGGCGAGAAGCAAAAGGGCTATATTTGAGCTTAAACTGATAATTTATATTAAGTGAATCAGTTGAGAAAGTTAAAAATTTTAATAATATTATAGGAATTTATTCTTCCATTCAATAACAAAGATTTGAAGCGTCTGCAAAATATATAAATAAAATAAATTAATAATATAATGCAAATAAAAAAGGCATACATAAATTAATATGCATGCCTTTAATTTCCTTAATTATATTAATTTTAATCTCTGCTTCTTATTTTAGATAAAAGTTTTAATATCTCTAAATAAAGCCATACCAAAGTAACAAGAAGTCCGAAAGCAGCGTACCATTCAAAGTATTTAGGCATATTATACTGCTCGCCTTTCTCCATAAAGTCAAAATCCAAAAGTAAATTAAATGAAGCAACAAGAACTATTACAATACTTATTCCAATACTTAAAGGACTTGAACCATATAAGAAAGGAATTCTAGCACCAAAGAATGACATTATAAAATTAGCTAAATATACAAGACCTATACATAATGTAGATACTGTTATTACGCTTCTAAATTTTTCAGTTACTCTTATTATTCTAAATCTATATAATACCAACATTATAAATAAATCTAAAAATGTAAGAAATACTGCCTGTACAACTATACCGTCATAAGCAGCATTAAAAAGATAAGAAACTGCACCTATAGCAACACCTTCAAGTATAGCATAAAGTATAGAAAATACTTTAGATAATTCTTTTTTGAAAGTCATTATCAAAGCCAATATAAAAGAAGCTATAGATGAACCTAAAGCAGCAGGATAAAGAAGACCAGGATTAGCAGCTAAAACAAAAAATACACTTACCATAGCTGAAAGTATTAACACTAACGTAAGTATTATTGATTTGTTAATTGCCCCATTAACAGTCATTGTATTATCATTTTCATAACTTGATGCATAATTAAATGCCTTATCTGATAAAACAGGATTTGCCATAATTTTAAACCTCCAAAATTGTTTTTATTTAATTTACTATTATATAACAAGTTTAATAAAATACTAGTCTAAAGTATAACTAATTATTTTAAATAAAGTAATATTATTATTTTCATTGATATAAAAAATTAAATTCATTTATTTTCCTCATCTCCTGCTATTTTCCTGACAAGAAGTATCCCAATTAATGTTAAAACAAGTAATATAAGCTTATGAACAATTACTGTTATTAACTGGCTTATTATAAATGCTATTAAAAAAGATACTGCATATTTAGAAAAAGTATTAGGAAGAAAAGAAGCATTTTCTAATTTAAAATTATAAATAATAAAAGTTAGCGGTACAGCAATTATAATAGTAAATATAGAAACTGATATTATAGAAGACGACATAATTTTTTTATTTTCTTTTTCCATTTTTCAAAAACCTCATAAATTATTTTTATTTAATTATTATCGTATTTTAATTAAAATAAAATACCTATATAAAGTATATATAACTAATTATTTCAAATAAAGTAATATTTGCAAGGATATAATGAAATATAATACTAAATTATTTCTGAACTAAAATAATGGAATCTTTTGAAAGCTATATATTATTAGAAAAAATATTCTCTCATCTCTTTTAATAATTCTTTGTTTAATTGATAACTATAATACTTTGGTATAATAGAATCAATGCCGCAATATGGACAAATAGCAGTTAAATCATTTTGATCTTCTATCCAATCAGTTATAAGTTTATAGCTAAAAATGCTCACGCAATAAAAACAGCCGCAAACATCTTCTTTCATTAATAATTCCTTATGATTAGAAGATAATTTATATATTTTTAATAGTTTTTCAACTGTAATTTTTTATTAAATAAATTGTCAATCTTTCATTTTCTTATTTATAACTTTTATTAAAATAACACACACTAATATAGCAATAATGAAAGGCACAGCAAAAATAAAAGAAACACTAGGAGGAGCAGAAGCCCCATCAAATTTAACAGCATAATACATATAACCATAATTGAAAGCAACTACAGTAACCATCATATAAGAAAATAAATAAGCTATAATTTTAATAGTTTTTATAATTCTTTCTTTATTATTCATTTATAAATCTCTTTTATTTTTAAATTTAAAGGATTAAGATTTTAAATATAAAAAATCCCAACAGAAATAAATCTATTGGGATAAATATATAATATATACCCGGCAACGTTCTACTCTCCCGTAAAGCTACCCTTACAGTACCATCGACGATGAAAGGCTTAACTGCCGTGTTCGGAATGGGAACGGGTGTATCACTTTCTCTATGGTCACCGAAATAATATTAGCAAATTAAAAGAACAATTTTTAATCTCTTTGCCAGATATATAAGAGCGTAGATGTCTCATTCTACTCTTTATTATAATTTCCTTTATTTTTAAGAAGAAAACGATAATATGGTCAAGTCATTGGTCTGATTAGTGCTGCTCAGCTGAACAGGTATTTCTTCCCTGCTTACACTTGCAGTCTATCAACGTCGTAGTCTCCAACGAAACTCATAGGGAAAGTTAATCTTGAAGGAGGCTTCCCACTTAGATGCTTTCAGCGGTTATCCCGTCCGCACATAGCTACTCTGCGATGCTCTTGGCAGAACAACAGATACACCAGCGGTGCGTTCATTCCGGTCCTCTCGTACTAAGAATGACTCTTCTCAACTTTCCAACGCCCACAACGGATAGGGACCAAACTGTCTCACGACGTTCTGAACCCAGCTCGCGTACCGCTTTAATTGGCGAACAGCCAAACCCTTGGGACCTGCTCCAGCCCCAGGATGCGATGAGCCGACATCGAGGTGCCAAACCTCCCCGTCGATATGAACTCTTGGGGGAGATAAGCCTGTTATCCCCGGAGTACCTTTTGTCCGTTTAGCGATGGCCCTTCCACTCGGGACCACCGGATCACTAAGACCTACTTTCGTACCTGCTCGAGATGTCTCTCTCGCAGTCAAGCCACCTTATGCCTTTATACTCTACTACCGATTTCTATTCGGTTTGAGGTGACCTTTGCACGCCTCCGTTACTCTTTAGGAGGCGACCGCCCCAGTCAAACTACCCGCCTGACAATGTCCGGCTGCCGGATAACGGCTAACCGTTAGAATCCCATTTTGCGAAGGATGGTATTTCAACGATGGCTCCATGAAAGCTGGCGCTCCCACTTCAAAGCCTCCCATCTATCCTACACATCACAAAACAAAACTCAATGTCAAGTTATAGTAAAGGTTCACGGGGTCTTTCCGTCCTGTTGCGGGTAATCAGCATCTTCACTGATAATTCAATTTCACCGAGTTCTTCCCCGAGACAGTGCCCGGATCGTTACACCATTCGTGCAGGTCGGAACTTACCCGACAAGGAATTTCGCTACCTTAGGACCGTCATAGTTACGGCCGCCGTTTACTGGGGCTTCAATTCGAAGCTTCGCTTACGCTAACCTCTCCTTTTAACCTTCCAGCACTGGGCAGGTGTCAATCCCTATACATCCATTTACATGTTTGCAGAGATCTGTGTTTTTGTTAAACAGTCGGCCAGGCCTTTTCACTGCGACTCTCCTCTCAATATTACTACCAAGATTCAAGCGTCTCTTTTTCCGAAGTTACAAGACTAATTTGCAGAGTTCCTTAGGGAAGATTATCTCGAGCGCCTTAGAATACTCATCTCACCCACCTGTGTCGGTTTGCGGTACGATTATGACATGCCTAACCTTAGAAATTATTTCTCGACAGCCTAGCTCACGCAACTTCCTGAACCCGAAAGCCCAGTCACTATCCAGCCTCAACCTTAAAGCAACAAGCATTTTACTCATCACAAGTCTAAACTGTTTGACGTTATCTACCAATCTAACGCGTACGCAAACAATCTGTGTCATTCCATCGAAACATATCATAGTACAGGAATATTTACCTGTTTCCCATCGACTACGCTTTTCAGCCTCATCTTAGGGGTCGACTAACCCTAGGCAGATTAGCTTTACCTAGGAAACCTTGGGTTTGCGGCGAACGGGTTTCTCACCCGTTTTCTCGTTACTCATGCCTGCATCCTCACTTCTTATACCTCCAGCCCATCTCACGATGAACCTTCAACGGCTTAAAGAACGCTCTCCTACCAATTATAGATTAACTCTATAATTCCCTAGCTTCGGTACTATGTTTGAGCCCCGTTACATTTTCGGCGCAAGAACACTCGACCAGTGAGCTGTTACGCACTCTTTAAAGGAATGGCTGCTTCTAAGCCAACCTCCTGGCTGTTTAAGTATTCTCACATCCTTTCCCACTTAACATAGATTTTGGGACCTTAGCTGAGGATCTGGGCTGTTTCCCTTTTGACAATGACGCTTATCCGCCGCTGTCTAACTGCCATGTTCTTAACTTACGGTATTCGGAGTTTAGTTGGGTTTGGTACTCGGTTAGGAGCCCTAGTCCATTTAGTGCTCTACCCCCGCAAGTAAACACATAACGCTGCCCCTAAAGACATTTCGGAGAGAACCAGCTATCTCCAAGTTTGATTAGCCTTTCACTCCTACCCACAAGTCATCCAAAGCCTTTTCACGGCCACTGGTTCGCACCTCCATTCGATGTTACTCGAGTTTCGCGCTGCTCATAGGTAGATCACTTGGCTTCGGGTCGTATAGCACGCAACTAATTTCGCCCTATTAAGGCTCGCTTTCACTACGACTACAAGGCTATTACCTCTTAATCTTGCTACGTACTATAAGTCGCAGGCTCATTCTACAAAAGGCACGCCATCAGGCCATCTACTATTGCTAGCAGGGTACCCTCTGACTACTTGTAAGCTTAAGGTTTCAGGTTCTATTTAATAACCCTCAACGGGAGACTTTTCACCTTTCCCTCACGGTACTCTACACTATTGGTCACTGGTTAGTATTTTGCCTTGGATAGTGGTCTACCCAGATTCAAACAGGGTTTCACGTGCCCCGCCCTACTCAGGAACGATAAAACCTTGTCTATATGATTTCGTGTACAGGACTATCACCCACTATGGTCTGCTTTTCCAAAACAGTTCCACTATCATATAAAGCAAAGTCGATGCATGCAAGTACATCACTTACCGCCCTACAACACCATAATAACAACGCCTTGCAGCTTGACATTATTAAGGTTTAGGCTCTTCCCCTTTCGCTCGCCACTACTTAGGGAATCTCAATTTTGATTACTCTTCCTCCAGGTACTTAGATGTTTCAGTTCCCTGGGTGTCGCCTCATACACCTATGGATTCAGTGTATGATATAGAAGGTTTACTTCTATAGGTTTTCCCATTCGGTGATCTACGGATCATAGAATATTTGCTTCTCCCCGTAGCTTATCGCAGCTTGTCACGACCTTCATCGCCTTCCAGTGCCTAGGCATCCACCTTAAGCCCTTACTTACTTGACCATATTATCCTTTTCTTCTTTATATAGAAGCTAAAGCTAATATATCAAATTGAATGAGACTTTTAGCTAATTAAAGCTGTTTCTTATCTAATTCTTTAGTAACGCTCCGCTTAATTGTTTCTACTCTAAGACACACAATCTAATTGTGTTTTCTTTATCTAGTGAAGATTTTTATAATCGCTGATTTCCGTCTTTTATGTTGGAAAAAACTTTCTAAAAATCTACGCTCTCATATATCTGTCAAAGATCTTAAGTTTTTCATTTTCAGTTGGTGTTTCGTTTCTTTCGTTTTGTTTTTTGTTTCTCATCAACTGTTTTATTATTATAGCATACAGTTAGAAAAACGCAATACTTAAAAAGCCCTATTTATGTCAAAAAAAGCAAATATTTTTAAAATAATTGATTATATAATACATTTCATACAAAAATTAAGTTAGAAAAATTAAAAAGCTATAAAAAGCCTTTTTTGAGGCCCAATTTTTTTCAAAATTTCATGAATTTCAGTGAAATTTGGGATGAATTTTGGAAATTTTTTATTAAAAAAATGAATTTCTAGAAGAATTTGGGATTTTTTTTATTAAAAATTCAAATAACTAGCATATTTTGGAAAAATAATATATAATTTTTTTTAAAATTACTAATAAACATTTGAAAAGAGAGTTATTAATTATGAGTGTAAACATTGAAGAAAATGGAAATTTAAAATTAAGTACTGGAAATATTGTTTTTTATGAAGGAGAAAATGTAAAAAACATATCAATAGTTACAAAAGGAGAAATAGATGTTTATATTTCTTCTAAAGAAATTCTAGGTATAGAAGATGAAAATGAAGTTATGAGATATAGCTGCAGATTATTTTCGATTCCTAAAAATATTATGCTTGGTATTGGAAGTTATAAATCTAATTCTAAATATATGTTTTCTTTTAAAGCAAAAGAAAACACTGAAATATATGCTGTAAAAACACCAAATCAAGATTATGTAAAAAGTTTTTTTAAAGTTAATAAACCATATCTTACAAGCATGTATCATTCTATAGCATATATGATACTTAAATCCTATGAGGAATATATTAAAATAAAAAAAATAAATTCTGATATAAAAATAATATCTTCAAATCTTGCTGTTATATATTTTAATTTACAGCAGAACAAATCAAAAAATATAAAATCAGAAATTTTTAAAGGATATAAAGAAATTTATGATGATTCTATAAACTCTGGTTTTAATTTTCCTGCTTCTTTTGATGTAGATTTCATAAGAGCAGATCACTCTGAAATATATATGCATAATAAAAATCAATTAATAGAAAATACTGAAAAATTAGATTTTGAAATTGACTATGTAAGAAGATTTTTAACTATGCCTAGAGAAATTAAAAATCAATTCTTTACCTATGATGAAAATATGAGTTTAGATGCTTCTCATATGCTATATGAAAATTTAAAAAAAATATCATCACTATTAAAAAATGAAATAGTTGAAGCGATAGAAAACATACTCTTTTTATCTTCTAACGAAGAAGAATCTTTATTTGGAGAGTATACTAAAACTGCTCTTGATTTAGACAAGCAAGGAAGAGATAATGAAGTATGGGTTAAATATATAAAATTTATGTCTAATATTATTAAAGACATATACAATAAAATTAAAACAGAATATGATTATGATCTTCACATAGATGTTGATGATATAGATTCGATAATTAGAAGAATATCTGCAAACTCTACAAATACATCCGATGACAATATAATTCTTGGAATCGATGATGTTGATAATATTAAAGTTACTTTAGGATTTGAAGAATTACCTGAAGAAGTAAAAAATCCTACTAAAAAATTAATAGAGATGTCTGGAATTGATGAAAATAAAGCTAAAAACTTTATGAAATCCTTACAGGCATTTAGAAAATTAAGAGATAAATTCAGCACAGACGATGATGTAAGAAAAATAAGAAGAGGTGTTACAAGTGTATTCTTTGAAATATACAGAGAAATTGCTAAAAGATCTATAATAAACGGAGATAACAGCAGACTTATAAAAATGTTTTTAAACTTCGGATATATGGATGATCAGCTTCTTACTCCTAATCAAATAATGGATCTTTATGAAATAAAAGATAAAAGTAAAACTAAAAGAATTAATGTATATTACATAGATGAATGGCTTCAAAAAATTTATGATAAAGATGAGCCTCCTTCTGTTAATGGATTCGGTCAGGATTATAGAGAAGCTTTAAGAGAATTGAAAAAACGTGGTACTATAAATGATAAAGAATTAGAAGATCATTGGGAAAGCTCATCAAAAAGACTTGAATATGAAGTTGATAATATGATTGAAACTACTCATAGATTATGTTATGGTCAGGTTAGTGTATATTTCCCTATACTTCATAAAGATATGATCACTAAAGATTTTGAAAGAGCATTAATCAGAAGAGATGTAATGGAAAAATCTATAAAAGATATAACTGATATAGATTTCTCAGCATTCTACAGAGAGGTATTATATAAAAATAAAGAATTAAACATAGAAAAAGAATTAGTTATGCAGGAAGTTTTGCCTAATATAATACTTATGCCTACATTCGGTTCAAGAGCAATAATGTGGGAAGAACTTTCAAGCAGACAAAAAAATAGTACAGGAAGATTCTTATTCCCAATATTTACTTCTGAAGAAATAGATTCTTTGTTAATACCTACTATAGGAGCATTTAGATGGGAGTTATGTAAAACTATGCTCGGACCTGCTTGGAATGATATTACTCAAATGTCAATTACTTCTGAGTATAGCGATTATGTTCAGTTCTATAAGAAAAACAGAGGACTTTCTGATGAAGCTAAAGAAAAATTAAAAGTACAAATTAAAAAATGCAGAAACAATCTAAGAGAAGTATTTGTAACTGACTATAATCTATGGATAAGATATGAAAGTAAAGGTATTATGAGACTTAATAGAGTAGCAAGAGGTATATTATACAGACAAGTACCATTTGCTAAAGATATAAGAGTTGAACTTGAAAAACAGCCTATGTATACAGAAATAGCAAATAGATTCAAAAACATAAGAAACAAAAAAGCTACTGAATTAGAAAATAGATATTTCAAATTCACAAAATCAGGAAATCCTTTACCTGATGAATTACAGCATCATATAGATTTCTATAAAAACATGTAAAAATTCAGACTATAAAAATAAAAGGCTTTGAAAAAACGAATAATTTTTCAAAGCCTTTTTTCACAAATATTTATTTTTTGATATTATAAAATGTATAATAAATATTAAGTAAAATTATCTGTTATTTCAGACTCTCCATTAATTTCTAAACAATAAACTATCTCTAAGATTCATTATCTAATATTTTAAATTGTACAAAAACAGACTCTTTGAAAACTGTTACTGTTCTTCCAGATAATAAATATAACTTTTAACTTGATAAGCTTCCTGTAATATTAATTTTTCATTTTTTTTACATCACTATTATTATTTAATACATTTGTGTTTGTATTTGATTCATTATTTTCGAATCATTTTGTTTAGTATCATCATAAATATTGATTTTATTAATTTCTGTTAATAAGCTTATTTTGATACGTCAATTAATACTAAGATAATTAAACTCCTTCATCAAATTATTTTTATTCATCACATAAAATTTATATACCCATAAGATCTATACAATATAAAATTTCATATATACCATATAACGGTATATATGCTTTCATTTAATAGGATTAAAAATTACACATCTAACAACAATAACTATTTTTAAAATAAAAATCAAAATAATCATTTCCAAAAGCATAAAAAAATAAAGGTAAAATATAATATATTTTCATAATAATTAATTATTTCAGAAAGCTGATTAATATTATCATCTTATAATGATTGTATAGTCTGATCTTTTATAGAATCGATATGTGATTTAATTTTTATAAAATTATCAGAATATATAATTTTTTTTATTATCATTTTTACTCTACTGCCACAATTCTGACAAAATATAATACAACTACTTTTTTATACAAATAATCATTATACTAGTATAATAATTTATGCTTATAAAATTTTTTGTAGTAGTTATTATTTTTTATTGGTTTTTATAAAAAAATTAAAAAAATTGATTAAATTTAAAATATTTAATTGATTTATAATTTCATAGAGGTAAAAATTAAAATTATAGTATATTTTACTATAGTACAAAAACAAATAAAATAAATAATTTGTAAAGATATATTTTAAAAATTTTCAAGCAAATTATTTTTTTTTCGATATTTATGAAAGCATAATACTATATTTTACAACTATACTTGCAATAAAATTCATATATTGTTAAAATAAGTGTAAGTATTATTATTGTAAAGAGTGTATAATGAGACTTGACTATATAAGACCATTTACAGATGCGTCCAATGAAATATTACAAAATTATATTAAAGACGGTATCAAAATCGGCGATATAACTTTAAAAGGTGATTTTGTAAATGCTTCTGGTATTATAGCTATAGTAGCATTATCAAATGATATAGTTGGTCATTTCATAATAGATATGGAGTTAGAAACTGCCAAAAAAATAATTTCTATAATGAATGACAGAGAAATAAAAGATATTGATAAATTATCATTATCTACATTACAGGAACTTGTTAATTTAATAGCAGGTCTTGCTGTAACAAAATTAGAAACAGATGGATATGATGTTGACATATCTCCACCTGTTATTATGAAAAGCAAAAATTTGGAAGTTTCGATAAGCGATTCGGAATTTCTGCATATAAAACTAGATACCTCTATTGGCGATTTTAATATATTAGTTGCCGTAGAATCAGAAAAGGAGTAAAGAAATATGTCTGACATTAATACAAAAGAAGCTGATGGTATAAATGAATTTGGAAAACCATACAAAGTTCTAATCGTAGATGACTCTGCATTTGTTGTTAAACAATTACAGCAAATCTTTGTATCAGAACAATACAATGTAGTTGGCACAGCAGAAAACGGAGAAGAAGGCGTACTTATGTATAAAGAATACAAGCCAGACTTAGTAACTATGGATATTACAATGCCTAAAATGGATGGTATTACTGCATTGACTAAAATAATAGAATACGATAAAAATGCTAAAGTTGTTATGGTTAGTGCTTTAGGTAAAGAGGATATGGTAAAAAAAGCACTTCTAGCTGGTGCTAAAAACTATATTACTAAGCCTTTAGACAGAAAAAAAGTTCTTGAACGTATAAAAATGGTTCTTGCAAAAAAACAATAATAATAATTTATTGCCTATTTGTTTGGAATAATTTATTTTGAATGAGCTAAAATTAACCGAAACACAATTTAATCTGTTTAAAGATTTTGTATATAGAGAAAGCGGTATATGTTTTAATGTTATCAATAAAATTATTTTAGAATCAAGAATAGCTTCTTCTATGAAAGAAAGAAATCTTGAAGTAGTTGAAGATTATTACAAGCTTGTTTCTTCAGATAAAGAAGAATTAAAAAAATTTTTAGATAACATTACTACAAATCTTACCAAATTTTTTAGAAATGAGTCGAACTTTAAATTACTAAAAAATTATGTTCTCCCAAAAATAATGAAATACAAAAAACCTGGAGAACAAATAAGAATTTGGAGTGCCGGCTGTTCTACAGGAGAAGAACCCTACTCTATAGCAATAACTTGTTTGGAAACACCTGGTATAAAAGACAGAGATATAAAAATATTTGCTAGTGATTTATCTCTTAATTCCTTAGTAGCTGCTAAGGAAGGAAGATATGAGGGACATAAAGTAGAGAATGTTCCTAAAGAATATTTAAATAAATATTTTGATAAATTATCTTCCGGAGAGTACTCTATAAAAAATGAGATAAAAAAATTAATAACTTTTGATTATCATAATTTAAGACATAGAGGCAGTCAATCAAATATGGATGTCATTTTCTGCAGGAATGTTCTCATATACTTTGATAATGAGTCTGTTAAACTTACAGTTAATAGATTTTATGATATACTAAATGAACATGGATTTTTATTTATAGGTCATAGTGAATCACTATTCGGACTTGATACTAAATTTAAATTTAACAATATAGATAATTCAATAGTATATACTAAAAATTAGGAGTTTTATTAATGTTTTCAAAAAGAAATGATAATACAGAATCTAATTCTATTATAGGTGAAGGATCCTTCTTTAAAGGTGAATTTACATTAAATGGTACATTAAGAATAGACGGATGTTATGAAGGTGAAAAATTAGAAGTAGATAATGTTTTTGTAGGTGCCACAGGAAAAGTGAAATCAAATATAAAAGCCGTTTCTGCTGTTATAGAAGGGATAATAATTGGAAATATAGAGGCAAAAAATAGAGTAATGCTTATGCCTACAAGCAGAGTACTTGGAGAAATAAGAACACCTGAACTTATAATACAAAATGGAGTTATATTAGAAGGATTATGTATAGTATCTCAAGACCCTCTTACAAATCCTAAAGAAACAATTTTAGGATTATATAATAATGGTAATACAGATAATCAAAATTAATTTATGGATTATATTAAATAATAATGCCTTACCTATATAACGTTGAAAAAAAAATTAGCATACATATCATAGTAATAACTTTAATTGCTGCAATAACTACAATAGGAACTTCATATATATTTATTTCTAACTATATAGAAAAAAAAAGATTAAAATCTATATATGATTATATGGAATCGGAAGATTATAATAATGCTTCTTTCTTATTCAATGATCTTTACAGTAAAAGACCTTTAAATAAAAACATATTAATAACAGGAATAGATTTATACTATGATATTCTTATAAGATCCGATAAAAAAGAAATAATAGTAAATGCAAGTGAAAATATTATAAGATATGCCAATCAATTATTACTATCTTTTAAATTCATAAAAAATAAAAATATTATACATCAAAGATTGGCTTATAGTTATCAAAGGCTAGGATATGCATACTATATAGATTCATATAATTCATATATAGATGCCATAAATGAAGGAGATAGCAGAACTTCAACAGCTATAGAGTTATCCAAAATTTGTTATGAAATAGGGTTATTCAAAGATGCAGTAAAATATTTAGAAGATGCTATTGATAGAGAATTAAAAGAAAATAGTGATAAATTCATAAATATGGAATTATACTATGAACTTGCAAATGCATATGAAGGTGATAAGGATTATACAAAGGCCATACAGATATTATCATCTATGGAAAGTTTTAATAATAATGCTATGCTTGAATCAAGAACCTATTTTAAATTAGGTAATTTATATTATAGACAAGGACTATACAAAGAAAGTGAATTTTTTTACAAAAAGGCTTTAGAGATAGATGAAAAAAATCCTGATTTATATTATAGTATAGGAACTTTATATTTAGAAACTAAAAGAAGAAATGAAGCTGTAAAAATGTTTAGAGAAGCTATAAAAATAGATAATTCGTATAAGCCCGCTAGGGATACTTTAAGGAGATTATAATAAATGTTTAACTGGTTATATAATATGTTCTCAAGTGATATGGGAATAGACTTAGGTACTGCTAATACTCTTGTATATGTAAAAGGAGAAGGAATTGTTTTAGCTGAACCTTCAGTGGTAGCTATAGAAAAGAGTACAGGAAATGTAATAGCTGTTGGAAATGAAGCTAAGCAAATGTTAGGTAAAGTACCTAATTCTATAGCAGCAATAAGACCTATGAGAGACGGAGTTATTGCTGACTTTGAAACTGTTGAAAAGATGATAAGATACTTTATTAATAAAGTACATAATAAAAGAACTTTAGTAAAGCCTAGAATAGCTATAGGTATACCTACAGGAATTACAGAAGTAGAAAGAAGAGCTGTAAGAGAAAGCTGCGAACAGGCAGGAGCTAGAACTATATTCTTAATAGAACAGGCAAGAGCTGCTGCTATTGGAGCTGATATGCCTATAAATGAACCTCATGGTAATATGATTATAGAAATAGGCGGAGGTACTACAGAGGTGGCTGTTCTTTCACTTGGAAGTATGGTAAGAAGTGCTTCTATACGTGTAGGAGGAGATGAGCTTGATGATGCTATTATCAAATATATGCAAAGAACTCACAACCTATATATCGGTGAAAAAACTGCTGAAGAGATAAAAATCAATATAGGTCATGCTTATAAAGGTGATATATCTAAAACTATGGATATTAGAGGAAGAGACTCTGTATCAGGACTTCCTAAAACTCTTACAATAAATAGTGCAGAAATTAAAGATGCTATAGCTGATATATTAATAGAAATTTTAGAGGCTGTAAAATCAGTACTTAATCAGACACCGCCTGAAATTTCTGCAGATATTGTAGAAAGAGGCATAGTTATGAGCGGCGGTACTTCCCTACTCCCTGGTTTTACTGATTTGATATCTATGGAAACAGGAGTACCTGTAATTCTTGCTGAAAGCCCTCTTACTTGTGTTGCTATAGGATGCGGTAAATTCATAGAGGAAACTAAGAACTTAAAGAATTATAGAAGATACTCATAATCGGAAAAATTATAAAAGTTTTATTAATATAGCCGATATTCATATACGTGAAACTTTTTATAAAACATAAATTATTAACTTTATATATACTGCTTAATCTTGTAGCAGGAATGCTTATGGTATTAAATAGAAGTAATTTTGTATTTAATTTACAATCTATTTATGCACTTGGAGTATACCCTATTCAAAGCGCTACTAAAAGTGTATCAAGAGCATTTGTATATCTTTATACTAGCATAACAGATATATTTACTCTTCAAAGTCAGGTACAAATATTAAGAGACAGAATAGCTGAATTAAGCGGTGCCGCATTAGAATATGAACAATTAAGTGCCGAAAATGAAAGACTTAGGGGATTATTAAATGAAGCTCCTACAGATGAATATCCTTTGGAATATGCTGAAATAGTTTCTAAAGACCCGCAGAATTTCTATACTACTATTGTTATAAATAAAGGCAGTGCTCATGGAATAGTAGTTGGAATGCCTGTTATATCTTATCAAAATGGATATAAAGGATTAGTAGGAAAAGTTGTTGAGGTTAGAAGATATAACAGCAGAATATTATCTTTGGTTGACCAAAGATCTCAAATATCCGTAATGCTTGAAAGCTCAAGAACTACAGGTATAATGGTAGGTCAAAGCCCTAAATCCACTCAAACACATTTGCAGTATATAGATTTACAAATGGATGTTGAAGAAGGTGAAAGAGTTGTTACAAGCGGTATGGGCGGAGTATTTCCAAAAGGAATATTGGTTGGTACTATATTCAAAGTTGAAAAGAAAAATTACGGACTTTTCCACGATTTATATGTAGAGCCTGCTGTTAATTTCTCAACTTTAGAAAATGTTTATGTAATAAAAAAGATACCAGATCAAGAAATCATTATGCTTGCCAATGAAGAAGATGCAGAAGAAAATGGAGATGCCAAATGAAAAGAATAGTAACAGTAGTAATTACAACTCTGATTTTGCTTCTTATACAATCATCTCCTGCCTATGATTTAATAAGAGTAGCATTAGGTGCTAAACCTGATTTGCTTTTGATTTTTTTAACATTCATAGCATTCAGATATGGTTCATTTGATGGAATAATATATGGTTTCATTATAGGACTTTTGCAAGATATTGTATCAAGCGGAACATTCGGATCTTATGCTATAATATTTCTTAATATTGGTTTTTTTGTAGGATTCTTTAATACAAGAATATTCATAAAACAAATTGCAGCTGGAATATTTGTAACTTTAGTAGGTTATCTAATAAAAATTGTAGCTTTATTTTTGGTAACTTCTATATATTCAGATCTATCAAATGTTGCTGTATTAATAAGATCAGAATTACTTGTAGGACTTCCTCTTACTGTTATATTATCTTCGCCAGCATTCATATTATTTGAAAAAGTTGCTCCTCTAATATATGATAAGCAAAAAATACATGTTGATGACAGCACTAAGGAATATACAGAATAAATGGCAAACTCTGAAATTGAAATAAAAGCATATGTAAAAGATTTTGACTCTGTTTTAAACTTTCTCAAAAACAATGCCAAGTTCAAAAAAAAGTATTTTAAAAAAGATATTTATTATGCCAGAGAAGAAAGTATTAAAAAAGAAAATATAAAAACAAGCGACTGCATAAGACTTAGAGTAGAACATGGAGGATATACTTTCTGCACAAAAGAAAGAACTTTAATTGAAGGTGTAGAAGTTAATGAAGAAATAGAAGTGAAAGTTAGCAAAAAAAAGGCAAGATTTATAATTAGCTTTTTATCAAAACTTCAGAAATATAAAGAATATGTAAAAAAAGAAAAAAAAGGTTATGCTTTTATATATAAAAATGCTTTAGTAGAAATTTCAAAAATAAAAAATTTAGATAATTTTATAGAAATAGAATTTTTAAACTCAGATGAAACTATTGAAAATCAAATAGTTCAATTAAAATCAATATTAAATGAAATAGGTATAGATGAAAACTGTATAGAAACAGAACCATATATCAATCTACTTTCAAAAAAAAATTAATATTATAATTTATAATTTCATTGAAAAAATAATTATATTATATATAATTCTAACCTATTCAGAATTACATATAAAATGGATCCTTTATGAAAAAACTATCATATCTTATAATATTTATTTTATTTACTTTTCCTATTTACGCTCAAAATATAGAAAATACTAATTCATTAGAAAATAAAATGAATAATTATAAAGAAAAAGTAAGTGTACAATGGAAATATAATCCTCTTAGAGTATATGAAACAGATAAATATTTCTCACCTTGGCTTGATCCTGATAATTATAATACTAGTTTTTGGTTTGGAGATATTTTAAACTCCAAAAGTTTATATCTAAATAAAAATTTTAATTTGGATAATATTGTTATGTACTTTAGTCCTAAATTGGCTGTAGACTTAGCACCTATAGCATTTAACATAGATGGAGATAAACATAGATTTAGAATAGGTGTAGCATACTCATTAAAATTGTTTTTTGGCAGCTATAAAAAAGGTCAAGATCAGCTATATGGAGCAACTTTTTTATTTGGGAATTATATGCAAGTTGAAGCATATTTTGAATATATATTTAATAATGAATTAAAAGTAAGATTCGCTCCTCTAAGACATATCTGCGTTCATATAGGAGGAGATATACTTGGAGACAATACATTATATGATAAAAATAAGGAAGAATTCAGAGATGTTGGTTTTGAGCAAATGCATTTATCTGCAAATTACAGATGGGGCTGGTTTTCATTCTATGGAGGAACATCATTTGCAATATCAAGTTTTGATATATCTAATTTAGTTAATTTATTTAATATTTATGCCGGTACTGATGTAAGAATACCATTATGGGGTGAAATAAGTTTAATTACAGGAATTCATATAGGAGCATATTTAGATAGAATAAATTTAATAAATAGAACTAGTGGACTTGGACAAGGATATCATGTTACTGATAGATATGAAGAATGGACTCCTTCTATAGCTACAGGTATAGGTTTTGAAATATATAGATTTGTAATAGGTGTAAAATATGAATATGCAAGATCAAAACAATTATATGCTTATAGAAAAATGGAAAGCAGAATAGGATTAGATGCAAGTTTATTTTTCTAAAATAATATTGAAAATATAATTAAATATTTTAATATTCAATTAATTGTACATGATGATTACAATATTTACTTTTAATAAAAACAGTATAAAATATATACTATGAAACATATTTTTATTATAATATTATTAATGTTTATTTCAAAAGTATCATACCCTTATGAATTAAGGCTAAATTTTTCAAGAAGCTATATATATAATGATACACTATATGTTGATGTAAAAACTTTTTATGAGGATCAAATTTATCAAAATATCAAAAAATATATAGATAATGGAGTTGTAGTATTTATTAATTATAGAGTAGATTTAATAAAAAAGAATTTGATTTTTGATGATAATATAAGAGAGATATATTTGTATAGAAAATTATATTATGACTTTTTTACTAAAGAATATGTTGTTTTAAACTCAGAAACTATGAGAGAAATAAGAAATACAGACTTACAAATTCTGATTAAAAATATTTATCAAATAAATAGAATAGAAGTTATAAATGTAAATAAGTTAAATAAAAATAATAGATATCTATTTAAAACTAGATTGTCAATTCAATTTCAAAATGCATATCCATATTTATCAGTATTTTTTAATATAATAACTCCTATACAATATAGAATAAAATGGCTAAAATCTAGTGAATTTACAATTAAAGAGTTGTATTATAATAACATGTAACTATTATTTATAATGAAAAATCCGATTTTTAAACATAAAAATAGTTTTACTAAAAAACGATAAAACAATTTTTATTAAATATACTAAATATTATTGGGAGATAATATGCGTTTCTATATTAATATTTTAATTATCTCATTATTATTTACCATACCTGCATTCAATCAGGAGAATACAAGACTTGAAATAGTGAAATGGGCTAATTTCTATATGAATAAAAAATATAAATATAACCAAAGTGATACAATAACAAATCCTTTTTCAAAAGAAAAGAGGAAAGTAAATTTTGACTGTTCTGGATTTGTTAATGCTGTGTATTGGACTGCTATTGAAAAGCCTACTATAAAACTTCAAGGCTCAACAGAAAATATACACTATATTTTAGCTAAAGAAAATAAAATATATAAAAAAATTATGCCTAATATAGGAGATATAATATTTTTTGACGGAACTACAAATCCAAATAAAAAACTTACTCATTCAGGAATCGTTGTGAATATAGATGAAGATGAAACTATAACTTATATTCATTCATCTACAAGCAAAGGCCCTGTTTTGGGCTATATGAATTTAAAGTACCCTGATTTAGCTATAAAAGATGGAAAGCCAATAAATAGTTATCTTAGAAGAGGAGATGCTCCTTATTCATTGGCTTCACATTGTTTTAACAGTTATGGTACTGTTTTAGAAAAACCAAATTAATATAAATAATAATATTGTAAATTGCCTTGACTTTTTACTAATATTTTATAAAATAATTTACTATGTATAAGAGTGTATTATGCGTTTTTATATTATTATACTATCATTATTGATGATGTTGTTTTATTCAGTATCATTTACTCAAACTTACGGATATGACAAAGAGTATCAAAAGAAGTTAGAAGAAAGCGGTGTTGAAATAAATGATGCACAAAAACAAAAAGTTAGAAATGATATAAGTAAATGGGCTAACTTTTATCTGGATAAACATTATCAATATAATGAAAAAGCTACATTAACACATCCTACTTCTAAAGAGAAGAAAACATTTAGATTTGATTGTTCAGGATATGTAGCTGCAGTTTATTGGGCTTCTAATATAGCGGTATTTGAAAAACAAGCAATTTTAGATTCTGGCGGAGTAAAAACTATATATTCTACTTTGTCAAAATATAAGAAAATTTACAAAGGTGTTTTGCCGAATGTTGGAGATATAATTATGTTTGACAAAACTACATCTAATGATAAAAAGCTTACTCATGCCGGTATAGTAATAGAAGTTGATGAAAAAGATGAAACTGTAACATATATTCATGCCTCTACAAGTAAAGGACTTATTATTGGATATATGAATTTAAAATACCCTGATTTAGCTAGAAAAGATGGGAAAATAATAAACAGTGCTCTTAAGAGAGGCGGAGGAGTTTCTTCTCTAGCATCTCATTGCTTTAATAGCTATGGTACTATCTTAGATATACCTGAAAAATAATAATTTGTAAATATTTGATATTTTATTAATATTTATTTATATATAAAGTTAAAATAAGTTTGGAGAATACATGAGTAGTAAAAAAAATAATAGAAGACAATCTATGCCGCAATCCGGAGGCGGAGGAAATCAAATCATAATAATACTTCTTCTTACAATGGTTGTAGTAATGGCTATAATGTACTTTCAAAAAACACCACAGGTGAAAGCTCAGGAATGGGATTATTCAACTGTAGTACAGAAAGTTAAAGAAGGAGTTGTTAAAGAAGTTACTATAGTAGATCAGAATATCAGAAATGGTAAAGCTATAGAAACAGTTAATGGAAAAATTACTGAGATAAACTTTTACTCTTATATACCATTTACTGCAAGCGGATTCGTTAACTTGCTTATAGATAATAATGTTAAAGTTAGAGGAGAAGCTGAAAAACCTAGTTATTTAAGTCTTATACTTGTAAACTTACTGCCTATATTGTTAATAGGATTTCTGCTTTGGTTCTTTATGTTCAGGCAGGTGCAGGGTTCTAATAACAGAGCTATGAGTTTCGGAAAAAGCAGAGCAAGACTTTTAACTAAAGAAGATGTAAAAGTAACTTTCAAAGATGTTGAAGGCTGTAAAGAAGCTAAAGAAGAATTACAGGAAGTTGTACAATTCTTAAAAGATGCAAGCAAATTCACAAAACTTGGTGCTAAAATTCCTAAAGGTGTATTATTAGTAGGCCCTCCTGGTACTGGTAAAACTTTACTTGCTAAGGCAGTTGCTGGCGAAGCTAATGTGCCTTTCTTCAGTATGTCTGGTTCTGAATTTGTAGAAATGTTTGTAGGTGTTGGTGCTTCAAGAGTAAGAGATTTATTTGAACAAGGTAAAAGATCTGCTCCTTGTATCATATTTATAGACGAGCTTGATGCTGTTGGTAGAACTAGAGGTGCTGGATACGGCGGCGGACATGATGAAAGAGAACAAACATTAAACCAAATGCTTGTTGAAATGGACGGTTTCAATACTGATACTAGAATCATAATATTTGCTGCTACTAACAGACCTGATGTACTTGACCCTGCCCTACTTCGTCCTGGAAGATTTGACAGACAAGTTGTTGTTGATTTGCCTGACGTTAAAGGAAGAGAGGGAATATTTAAAGTGCATGTTGCTAAAATACAGCATGATCCTTCTATAGATTTGTATCATTTAGCTAGAGCGACTCCTGGTTTTTCTGGTGCTGATATTGCTAATATGGTTAATGAGGCTGCTTTAATTGCTGCTAGAAATGATAAACCAAGAGTAGAACTTTCTGATTTTGAAGAGGCTCGCGATAAGGTTATGATGGGACCTGAAAGAAGAAGCATACTAATCAGTGAAAAAGAAAAATTAAATACTGCTTATCATGAGGCAGGACACACTTTAATGGCCGTACTTCTTCAAAATACTGATGCTTTACACAAAGTTACTATTGTTCCTAGAGGAAGAAGTTTAGGTGCTACTTGGACTTTGCCTTCTGATGGAAGATATACTCTTCAAAGAAAAAAAGCTGTTGATGAAATGTCTTTGCTTCTTGGTGGACGCGTTGCTGAAGAATTCAAGTTTGGAGAAGATTCTGTAACTACAGGTGCTTCAAATGATATAGAAAGAGTTACTGAACTTGCTAGAAGAATGGTATGCGAATGGGGTATGAGTAGACTTGGACCTATATCATTCGGACAAAAAGAACAGCCTATTTTCTTAGGAAAAGAGATTGCTAGACATAAAGATTACAGCGAAGAAACTGCTCAGAAAATAGATGAAGAAGTTCACAAATTCGTAATGAGAGCTTATGAAAGAACTAAAAAATTAATAGCTGAAAATGCTGATAAATTTGAATCTTTATCTAGAGAATTGTTTGAAAAAGAATCTCTTGATATAGAAGATATAGAAAGAATATGTGAAGTAAAATTGGATAGAATAAAAGATAAGCTAGTTTATGCTGGTAAAGACCCAAAAAGAGGTACTGATGAGCTTGAAGACCCTTCAGCATATCAGGAAGGTGAAGTAAAAAGCGTAAAAGAGGAAGTTTTTAATACTCCTATAAAACCTCTTAAAAAATCTGATAAAGCTGAAAGCGATAAAGAAGAAGTTAAATCTATAAAGAAATCAAGTGTTAAAAAAGTTTCTTCTTCTACTAGAAAGAAAAAAACAGAAGAATAAAAAAATATTTTTCTGATTAAAATAAAATGCCATAGCATGTAAAAATGTTATGGCATTTTTTATATATACTGAAAATTTTTAAGCCACTCAATTTTTTATATCATTTAAGCATTTAAAACCATGAGAAGTTTCAGCATTTCTAACAGCATTATTTATAGCCTTACCCATTACAATAGCAGCAATAGTTCCTACTGCATCCAAATTAGCATTAACATCGCCTACACTCATAGCATAAATACTGTCGCCGTCTAATGTGGTATGAACTGGTTTTATAGCTCTTGCAAATCCATTATGTGCCATTGAAGCTATCTTTCCCATTTGTGATTTTGTAAATTTAGCATTTGTTATAATAGCACCTATTGTCGTATTTTCTTTTGTATTTGAAACATTAGAAGTGAAAGATAAATTATTATTCTGCGTAATTTTTATTAACTCTTCTTCTGAACTTCTAAATCCATTTTTATTTTCATTAAGAACACCAGCAATCATTTTACCACTGTCATAATCATATACATCACCGAAAGCATTAACAGAAACTACTGCCCCAATCTTCACATCATCAACTTGTACAGCATAGAAACCAAGTCCGGACTTCATGGCATAATCAGCACCTAGTATCTTTCCCACAGTTGCCCCTGTTCCAGCCCCATAATTACCCATTTTAGGATTATTACTTTGAGCATTAACACAAGCCTCATATCCCATATTAATATCAGGACGCACTTTATAATCTCCAATTCTCAAATCGAATATACAAGACTGACATACTAAAGGCACCTTTGTAATACCAACATCAAAACCGATATTTCTCTCCTCTAAATATTTCATAACTCCGCCTGAAGCATCTAATCCGAATGCACTTCCTCCGCTAAGAAGCACTGCATGAACTATATCAGTAGAAGCTTGTGCCTTTGTGAGTTCGCTTTCTCTTGAAGCCGGTCCCCCTCCCCTAACATCTAAACCTATAACAGCACCTCTTTCACATATTATAACTGTACAGCCTGTTGCTGCTTCCTTGTTTTGAGCATTGCCTATTTTTATATTTTCTATATCTGTGATTTTTATCTCTTTCATAATCCTATCCTAACTTATTTATTATATGATATTTATAAAACAAAATAAAAAGAAATGCAAACTATTTTTTATAATACGCATATTAGAAAATAAGTGGCGGGTGGGCGGGCTTATATAAGTTAATAAAAAAATTTAAATGCTTTTTTATAAAATACTTATAAGATTAATAAAGCCAAATTAATATATACTGAAAATTTTTAAGTTTGTCAATTTTTTGTTGTTCTTTTTCCCGCCGCAAAAAGAACCAAAAAGTGCAAGTATAAAATTAGTCCTAAATTATACTAAAATAGTATTACATGTAATATGGATTATTAATTTAAGCTAAAATATAGCCTTTCGCAAAGCGTATCCGAGTTTATCGAGGATATAGCTTCTCGCCGTAGGCGGGCTTCGCCTGTGGCAATACCACAGGCACTTCCTTCGGTCGCAAAAGAAGTGGGGTGCTGCGTAAGCACGCAAAGCGGTGGGCAAAGCCCTGCAAATATTTAAAATTTAAAAAAATTATTTTTGACAAAATATATTTGTTTTGGTATAAGCTAAAATATATCCTTTTCCTACAAAATATAGCTGTCTACTTAGTAAATACAAATAATAAAATTTAATTATTCTTTTTCACCACTACAATAGGGCTTTCCTTTATTCTCATAATCTCTCTAATATCTATATTATTTTCCAAAAGCTCCCTCATAGCTTTCATGTAAGGGTGGATATGATAAAAATATTTTTTGTATCCTTCACATAAATAATTTTTTCCATCTTCACCATCATAAAATTTATCGAATCTATTTTTTGGGCATTCTCCTCTGCAGGCAAATAAAGCATCGCATCTTAAACAGTTTTTAGGCAAATTCGATTTTTTAAGTCCGAAAGTTTTCTGTTTATCTGAATCAATTATATATCTAGGATTATCTGTTATTATGTTACCTATTTTATAATCAGGATAAACATAATGATCGCAGCTGTAAATATCCCCATTATGCTCAACTACAGTACAGCCGCTGCATTCTTTTGCAAATAAACATATAGTACTATCTAAACCAAGCCAAGAAGTTAAAGCCCATTCAAAGTTCATAACAAATATTTCCCCAACATCTTTTTTAACCCATTCATCAAAAATAGATATTAAAAAATCTCCATAACATTCAGGCTCTACAGAATAATCAGTAACTTTTTCATTTGAATTGCTGTTAGGTATAGAATGAGTTAGAGAAAGTTTTTTAGCTTCTTCATCTGGAAGTCTTTCTACTATAGGAGAAAATTGTATATATTTAACTTTATTTTCTTTGAAGAAGTTATATATTTCTAAAGGATATTTAGAAGAGTATCTGCTTACAGAAGCTAAAACATTGAAATCTATATTATAATCCTGAAGCAGTTTCAAAGAATTAAAAACTCTGTCAAAAGTACCATTTCCAAAAATATCTTTTCTGTATTTATCATGAATATCTTTATTGCCGTCTAAACTTAAACCAACAAGAAAATTATTTTCTTTTAAGAATTTACACCAATCATCATCTATTAAAAGCCCATTAGTTTGCAATGAATTAGTGATATTTTTATTACCCGTATATTTTTTTTGAAGTTTTACAACATCTTTATAAAAATCCAAAGAAGCAAGAGTAGGCTCCCCGCCCTGCCAAACAAAACTTATTTCCGGTATGTCCTGAGTTTCTATATATTTTTTTATATAATTTTCTAAAACCTCATAAGACATTTTATATTTTTCACTGTATTTAAATAATGATTTTTTCTCTAAATAAAAACAATATTCACATCTTATATTACATATAGGGCCGAAAGGCTTAGCCATTAAATGATAACCTTTATTCATATAATTCTCCTTTATAATATAAATAAAAAAATAAAATCCGCACACGATTTAACAGCATGCGGTTTTAGGGGAAAATAAAAAATAAAAAAAATTTTAAGATATCAAATTTAAGAATGTATTTAAGAGGGAATAATTATCCCCCCTTAAAAACAAAAATTAGAGTATTAATTATTTAAGTAAATCATCTCCTAAATTTATATTAACTTCTTCTACATTTCCATTAAATGCATAATTATCTTTATAATACAAACTTACTTTAGATCCTACATCTTCCCCAATACTGAAATAGTCATAAGAAATCATTATAGGCAAAGTATTTATATCTGAAGTAGCAACAACATTTCCGTCTATAATCATATCAATGACTCCGCTGTTTACATCATCTTTTTTATAGTCCATAACTATATTATGATTTCCTGATTCAAGTTTTGTAGGAGATATAACTTTTTGTCTTTCTCCTAAATGATTGTATTCATATACTAAATTACCATCATAATTTACATATAATACATAACCTCCGTCTAAACCGCCATTAGCATATATAACACCAGAAGCTTTATTAGGAACTTCTACATCAACATTTATTTTATGAGAAACTGATCCTGTATGTGCTGCTGATAATGAGAAGAAATATCCGTCTTCTTTTTTATAAGTATAATTTGTTGCTCTAAGTTTTGATGAAGGAGGTCGGTACCAAACTGAACCTACACCAGCATATCCTATACCTTTAGGAACAAAGCTAAAGAATCTGTATAATCTCATATATTCTTCTGCATCTTTTGAAACTGCTTTACCAGTCTGCATAGAAGTAAGTACATCTTTTGCTAATTGTCCGTAACGCTCTATTAATATTTTACTGTCTACCCTATGAGCAAAATCAATTAATAAATTTTGTGCTCCGTTAAAATCTCTTTTTACAGTTTCTTCATATTTTGAAGCCATCTCTTTTACTTTATCCGGCATAGAAGAAGCTAGATTTTTCATTTGAGTAGGATCATTATTTATATCATAAAGCTCCCATTCCTGAGTTTTAGGATTAGTTACAATAATATATCCGCTTCCGTCTGCATAGGTTCTGTCAAGCATCATCATTAAAGCTATTTCTTTTCTAGGATTAGTCATAGGTTCAGAACTTTCAAAACTTTCTTTAAAAGATATACCCTGCATCTTTTCCTGTTTAACACCATTAACTTCTGTGAGAGGCTCAAAACCTAATACATCAAGCATAGTAGGTGAAATATCAAATACCGCTATCATCTCTTTTGATATTCTGCCTTTATCAGCTATGCCATTAGCCCAAGAAGCTATACAGAAAGTTTTAACTCCGCCGTAATGTGCTTTAGTTTTAAAATATCTTAATGGAGTATTTGAAACATTAGCCCAGCCGCTGTTATACTCTGTTCCGTATACAGCACTTCCGAATTCATCTATCAAATTGTATTGAGTATCTATATCATGAACATATAAGTTTTCATTAGCATGAGCCATTAAACTTCCTGTTCTTCCTCCATTATAATTAGCTCCATTATCTGAAACTACTATAAAGATAGTATTATCATATACGCCCCTTTTTTTCATTTCTGAAATTAAGCGTCCTATTTGTTCATCAGTATGTTCTAAAAAGCCTGCATAAGTTTCCATATGTCTTATAGCAACTGCTTTTTCTTTTTCTGTTAAGCTATCCCAAGCAGGTACATCTTCATTTCTTTCTGACAATATTGCATCAGCAGGCATTATACCTAATTCTTTTTGTCTTTCAAATATCTTTTGTCTTTCAACGTCCCAGCCATGATCAAATTTGCCTTTATATTTATCTATATATTTTTTAGCGACATTAAAAGGGCCATGCATAGCACCGAATGCCACATAAGCAAAGAAAGGTTCGTTTTTAGATTCATCAATATATTCTAAAGTTTTATCAACTATATCTTGGCTTAAATGATAATTAGGATCTGACGTATCTGCTATTATATAATTATCCCCTTCTATCATACCGCCCGGCTGATTCTGATTAGCCTGACTAGCTACGAAATTGTAATTTTTATCAAAACCTTTTCCTGAAGGCCAATGATATTTATCTCCGTCTGGTGTAAACTCATCATAAGGCCCTAAATGCCATTTTCCTATAGCATAAGTATTGTATCCGTTAGCCTGCAATGTATGAGTGAAAGGGGCATGTTCTTTTTTTATTCTTCCTGTGATATTTGGAGCTAATTCTCCAAAATCAACATCGCTTACAACTCCCATTCCAACCTTATTGGCTTCGCATCCTGTAAGAAGTGATGCTCTGCTTGGCGAACTCAAAGGAGAAGTAAAATAATTAACATACCTTATACCATTTTGAGCCAAAGCATCAATATTCGGTGTGGATATGCTTGAACCATAACAGCCTAAATCACCGAATCCCATATCATCTAATACTATATAAACAATATTAGGCTTCTCTGATTGAGTTTCAGTTGAACATGATACTGCAGAAGCAGCCACCATTAAAGATGTACCGAAACAAAATCCTTTTTTAAATTTATTTGTCATATATCATACTCCTTTATAAATATTTAAAAATATTTCTATTTTAATAAATCATCTCCAAGCACTATATTAACTTCATCTACCTTGCCATTAAATACATAATCATCTTTATAATCTAAACTCACTTTAGAGCCTACATCTTCACCTATACTGAAATAATCATAAGAAATCATTATAGGAAGCATTTTCACAGTAGAACTTGCAACTGCATTTCCGTCTATAATCATATCAATGACTCCGCTATTTACTTTGTCTTTCTTATAATCCATAACTATATTATATTTACCTGCTTTCATTACTTCAGGTGATATAACTTTCTGTCTTTCTCCTAAATAATTATATTCGTATACAAGGTTTCCATTATCATTTATATAAAGTGTATATCCGCCGTCTAAACCGCCGTTAGCATATATAACACCTTTGGCATTATTAGGCACTTCTATATCAACATTAATCTTATGAGAAACAGGGCCTGTTCTTGCTGCTGATAATGAGAAGAAATATCCGTCTTCTTTTTTGTATGTATAGTTTGTTGCTCTGAATTTAGATGTTGAAGGATAATACCAAACAGAGCCTACTCCAGTATATCCTGCACCTTCAGGAACATAACTAAAGAATTTATAAAGTCTTAAATATTCCTCTGCATCTTTTGATACAGCCTTACCAGTTTTTAGAGAAGTAAGCACATCTGAAGCTAATTGTCCGTAGCGTTTTGTTAATGTTTCCGGGCTAGTTTTATGTACTATATCCATAAGTAAATTTTCTGAGTCATGGAATTCTCTTCTTACTGTTTCATACTTCAAAGCCATTTCTTTTACCTTGTCCGGCATAGAAGAAGCTAAATTATTTATCTGAGTAGGATCATTATTTATATCATATAATTCCCATTCCTGAGTTTTAGGATTAGTTACTATAATATATCCGCTTCCGTCTGCATAGGTTCTGTCAAGCATCATAAGCAAAGCTATTTCTTTTCTAGGATTAGTCATAGTATTAGAACTTTCAAAACTTTCTTTGAATGATATACCCTGCATTTTTTCCTGCTTCACTCCGTTAACTTGACTTAAAGGTTCTGCTCCTATAATATCAAGCATAGTAGGAGTTATATCAAATACAGCTATCATATCTTTTGAAATTCTGCCTTTATCAACTATTCCATTAACCCAAGAAGCTATACAGAAAGTTTTAACTCCGCCGTAATGAGTTTTAGTTTTGAAATATCTTAATGGAGTATTTGAAACATTAGCCCAGCCTTTATTATATTCTGTTCCATATAAAGCACTTCCGAATTCATCTAATAAACTATATTGCGTATCTAAATCATGAACATATAAATTTTCATTAGCATGATTCATTATACTTCCGTTTCTTCCGCCATTATAATTTGCCCCATTATCTGAAACAATTATAAATATAGTATTATCATAAACTCCCCTCTTTTTCATTTCTGAAACAAGATATCCTATCTGCTCATCAGTATGCTCTAAAAAGCCTGCATAAGTTTCCATATGTCTTGCCGCAACTGCTTTTTCTTTATCTGTTAAACTATCCCAAGAAGGTACTTCATCATTTCTTTCTGATAATACTGCATCAGCTGGCATTATTCCCAACTCTTTTTGTCTTTCAAATATTTTTTCTCTTTCAACGTCCCAGCCATGATCAAATTTACCTTTATATTTATCTATATATTTTTTAGCAACATTGAAAGGGCCATGCATAGCACCGAATGCCACATAAGCAAAGAAAGGTTCATTTTTAGATTCATCAATATATTTTAATGTTCTATCAACTATATCTTTACTCAAATGATAATCAGGATCTGAAGTATCCGGAACTATAAACTCATCGCCTTCTATAATACCGCCAGGCTGAAATTGATTAGCCTGTCCTGCTATAAAATTATAATTCTTATCGAATCCTTTTCCTGAAGGCCAATGATATTTATCTCCGTCCGGTGTAAACTCATCATAAGGGCCTAAATGCCATTTTCCTATAGCATAAGTGTTATATCCATTTGCTTTTAAAGTATGAGTGATAGGTGCATGTTCCGGCTTTATTCTTCCTGCCATATTAGGTGCTAAATCTCCGAAATCAACTTGACTTACCGCTCCCATTCCTACTTTATTAGCTTCGCACCCTGTAAGAAGTGATGCTCTGCTTGGCGAACTTAAAGGAGAAGTAAAATAATTAACATACCTTATACCATTTTGAGCCAAAGCATCAATATTTGGTGTAGATATGCTTGAGCCGTAGCAGCCTAAATCACCGAATCCCATATCATCTAATACTATATAAACAATATTAGGCTTCTCTGATTGATTCTTATTTTCAGTTGAACAGGATACTGCAGATGCCGCTATGAGTACAGATGAGCCTATACAAAAACCTTTTTTTAAATTATTATTATTTTTCCTCATATACTATTTTATTCTCCTTACAATTCGTATTTTTTATATATACCTAAACAACTATATTTTATCAAAAATAATTTTTTTACTTTTAAATGTCTGCAGGGCTTTGCCCCGCACCCCACTTCTTTTGTTGCCACAAAGAAGCAAAAAGGCTATATTTTAGCTTAAATTGATAAATTATATTACATGTAAAATAATTTTAGTATGATTTAGTACTAATTTTACATTTACACTTTCGAGGATATAAGGTTCTTTGACGAAGTCCGCCTGCAACCGAAGGAAGTGCCTTTTAGGTATGTTGTGCAGCGGGGAAAAAGAACAACAAAATAATTTACAAATACTAATTATATAGCTATTTTGTTATAATCATTATATCCTTCAACTGTTACTTTCTCTAAATCTCCGCTGTATTCAAAATGTCCTCTGCCTTCATATCTATCGCTTACATTGCCTTGTAAATCTCTTCCTGCTGACATTCCGTCTGTTGTATTTGCTGTCATTGGATATACTTTAGGTAATGCGAGTTTTCCGACTTCTTTATCATTTACTAATAATGAAGCCTCTCCTGAATCCTTACCAGTTTTTATGTATTTAACTTTTATAGCTAACTCACCTAAAGGCAAAGGCTCATTTACTTCTATATGATATTTTGCGTCATCATATATATATTCATAATTTAATTTATTATTTATTATATATAATGAATATCCTCCGTAATGATTACCAAATGCCAATAATACGCCTTCCTCTGCTGATGATTTTCTATTTAAATAAGCTGTTATATCATAAGAACGGTTTAGTGCTGTAGGTATAGCTGATATATTAACATTTATACTTGATGTATTTGGATATAATGTTAAAGAGTTTTTCTTTTCTATATTTTCGCTCAATTGCTTAGCTATTAGTTCAACATGCACTCTATCATCAAGAGGATTAACTCCGTATTTTTCTGCCTCTTTATCCCATAAGTTTTTCATCTCTTTTAATTTGCTCTCATTTTCTTTTGAAATATCTTTAAGCTGAGAGAAATCAGTATTCAAATCATAAAGAGCAAAATTATCATTATCAAAACTATCACCCTTTTTATGAGAAATTGATAAGAAGTATCCATTATCATATAATCCTCTATTTCCGTAAAGTTCAAAATACTGAGTAGTTCTTTTAGTATCAGCATTTGCATCATTGAAAGTAGGAAGTAAACTATATCCATGCAAAGGCATTTGTTCTATACCATCAACTGTTTTAGGTTCTTTTATGCCTGTAATATCTAATACGGTTTTTGCTATATCTGTAACGAAACTAAATTGTGTTCTTATGCTTCCGTTTTGTGATTTATCAATACCTTTAGGATAATGTATTATTAAAGGTACTCTTATTCCGCCTAAATAATTTGCACTTTCTTTATAATATCTAAAAGGAGTAGCAGAAACCTGTGCCCAGCCTTGAGGATAATTAGGTGCTAATTTAGAAAATTCATTTATTCTTTTAACATCTTTTTCTATATCTGACATAATACCATTTTTTATATTAACAGTATTCAAAGTTCCTGTAGCTTTTCCAGAAGGAGAAGGGCCATTATCAGCTATTAAGAATATTACAGTATTATCAAGCTCTCCCATATCTTCCAATGCTTTTATTAATCTTCCTATTTGTGCATCAGTATGTTCTATGAAAGCGGCATAATGTTTTTCATATTCTATAAATAATCTTTTTGTATCTTCATCAAGTTCATTCCAAGGCTTAACATTTTCATTTAATGGAGAAAGTTCTGCATCCATTGGTACTATGCCTAATTCTTTTTGTTTTTTTAATCTCGCCTCTCTTATTTTATCCCAGCCAACATTATAAACATTCTCATACTTCTTCACATATTCTTCCGGTACTTGATGAGGTGAATGTGCTGCACCTGTTGCATAGTAAAGCATGAAAGGTTTTTCTTTTGATATTGATTTATGGCTTTTAATATAATAAATAGCTCTGTCTGTAATATCTTCTGTCAAATGATAATTATCATCATATACAGTATCAACATGAGTATTTCCGTCAACAAGTTCAGGATTAAATTGATCAGTTTCTCCGTCCATAAATCCGTAGAACTTATCGAATCCTCTTCCTAAAGGCCAATTATTATAAGGCCCTATGCTGCTGGTTTCCCATAAAGGAGCCACATGCCATTTACCTACTGCATAAGTATTATAATTATTATCTTTAAGTACTCTTGGTGTTAAAGCTGCAGTATTTGTTATTTGTGCTGTAGAATGAGGAGCATTTAAAGTATAATTAGCAAGCCTTCCCATACCTACAGAATGAGAATTTCTTCCGCTTAAAAGTGCTGCTCTTGTAGGTGAACTTAAAGGAGTAACACAAAAATTATTATAGCGAAGTCCGTTTTCTGCTAGCTTATCTATATTAGGCGTGCTTATCTCTGAACCGTAACAGCCTAAGTCCGAAAAGCCCATATCATCTATAACTATATAAACAATATTGGGCTTTTCTATATTATTATTAGCTAAAACTACACTATTATCAGCCGCCGAATTATTATCATTACAGCTTGCACTTATCATTGATGAACTTAATGCACCTGCAAACAATAATGATTTAGAAAAAATATTATCTTTATTCATAAATATTAATAAACTCCAAAATTAATCTTATTTACGGTATTAGAACAAATGTTCTGAACAATTTTTCTATAATTATACAATATAGCTGTATTTTGTCAATTGTTCTGAAATAAATTTCTAAATTTAAATATAAATTTATTAATATTTATTAAATTGATTAAATAAATAATAATTTATAAAATAAAATTGTTTAAGATATACTAAAAATTTTGAAATTTTCCAAAAAGTATTTTTTAAGTTTTTTGTTTGTGGTGGCTTTGCCCCCACACCCCTACTTCTTTTACCGAGTAGGTACCTTTCGGTATTGGTATAAAAGAACCTTATATCCTCGACAGGCTCGGATACGCTTTGCGAACAACTGCATTTTTAACCAAAAACTGGGGGATTATACTATATTTAATACATATTCTTAAAATATAAAGTTTAACAATTGCTTTTTTTTACGAAGTACATTTTAGGTATGCAGCAACTTTGACGAAGTCCACCTTTGGTATGCGGCGGGAAAAAGTTGAATAAAAAAATTGACAAACTTAAAAATTTTCAGTATATCATAAATTGAAGTTTGATATTATAGAGTCTGCTGTAGCTTCATCGGTTATTAAAATATTAAAATACTTCTTCATAGCTACAAATTTAATAATATCTATTTTTTTTACTCCGGAAACTATACAAACTATATCTTTAATCTTTTTTAATTCTGAAAGCATTATAGAGTTTATATAATATTTATCAGGATAATTAAAAGTTTCTCCATTGTTCATGAAAAAACTTCCTAATATTATTCCTTCTATTTCATCAATATTTAATTTATCTACTTTTGGTATATCGGATATATATGATTGATAAGATTCTCTCCTGCTGCTTAAACCTATTACAGCAACATCTAAATCAGACCAAAATTTTTTGAACTCCTCTAATTTTTCAAGGTCATTATTATTAAGAGATTTTTTTTCTATCAATGCAGGATAATTATTGAAATAAGCTTTTGAATTGAATTTTTCAGCAAATCTATCAACTATAGTAGTAATTTGTAAATAAGGATTATTATTATTTCCTAAATTTCCTATAAGCGGATAAAATACTTTTTGTTTATCTGAGTCATTATATTTTAATTCTATAGAAATATTGTATAGGGTTTCATTCCACCCTACTCCTATTTTTTTACTATTTTCTATTAAAGCAGATAAATACTCTGATGCTTTTACATATAAAAGTTTATTATCATTTGAATCTTCTACTATCAAAACATCTTTAAGATTCAAATATTTTTTTATCTTTTCTGCCTTGCTTTCATCTTTAATATTATTAGGCATGGATATTTCTATTTTTACTATTTCTAATTCTCTGGCTCTTTTTAATAATCTTGATATTTGAGGTCTTGATATATTTAAAATTTTAGCTATTTCGCTTTGGGAATAATCATCTATATAATAATATTTAGCAACTGTATAAAGCAAGCTTGCATCATCAAAGATATTCATTAAATGCATCCAAATTAGATTTTGATTTTATTATACAAAAAAAAATTAATTTGTCAAAACTATAGTTTTTTAATTAGATCCATCACTTCTTCCAAAAGATATACCTAAAATTAAACCAATAGAAAGATCGGAGAAATTATATTGATTATATATATTGCCGCCTAAATTATTATTAACAACATCAGTTTTATACTGCATACCAAAATTATACATAATATATCCTCCTATAGTAAAAGCAAAATTAGGAGCTAAATATAAAAATCCTTCAACAGTAAGTTTTATATAAGGCATTATAGGAGCTTTAAATAGATTTCTCATATCATCAACATTCCAATTATCCAAATTAGGTGAAGCTATAACCCCTCCGTATTTACTTGAAGATTCCATAGCATATAAAGGAGCTATTATTCCGGTACCAAACCCTATAGACATTTTACTGAAATTTAATTTAACAGTAGCCCCAACCATCATAGAATAAAATCCAAGTATCTCTGTATATTTTCTATTATTTTCTTTATAATCAGACATCAAAGCATTAATACTAAAACCAATATCTACAAATAAACTCACACCCTTAATAATACTCGTATAATCATCTTCAAATAATTTAAAATAATTTCCTATTTGGAAAAATACAGCTCCTTCAAAACCTAAAGTACCTTTAACGCTGTCATAAATAGTGTTTTTATAATTATCATTTACTTTTATAAAATTAAACGGAAAAGTAATTCCATAATGTCCTTGAAAATTTATCTCTAAACTAGCAAATGCACTATATGTAATAGTTATAATTAAAATGTTTACAAATAAAAAATATTTTACAAACTTCATAATAAATACAAAAACTTTATATTAAAAATAACAAAACAAAAATGATATCGTAAATACCTAAAATTAATAATATTAAGTATGATTAGTATTATTAATAAATATAAAATTACCATTATTTAACAATTATTCTATAATAAAAAGAATTATAATTCATATTTAAATAAAAAAGCTGCCTAACTAATTAAAGTCAGACAGCTTATATTTACATTAAATAAAAATTAATTATGTGAAATCTTAAAAAACTCAATACTTCTTTCTAAAAACTCTGCTTTTTCAACCAAGCTCTTTGAAATTTCATTTGAGTTTTCAGCTAAAGCAGCATTTTGAGTTGTAGCAGATTCCATATTATTTACTTCTATACTTATCTGATTAGTTCCTGATTCCTGCTCTAATGCATTTGATGTAATAGTCTCCATTAATTTAGAGGTATCAGATACTTTATTCTGTAAATCAACGAATATTTCCTGAGATTGTTTTGCAGTTTGAGTAGCCGTATCTATTTTCTGAGAAGTATTATCTACTAATTCAGTGATATCTTTAACCGAAGCCTGGGTAGTTTGAGCAAGATTTCTAACTTCTGAAGCAACTACAGCAAATCCCTTTCCTTGATCTCCCGCACGTGCCGCCTCTACTGAAGCATTAAGAGCTAATATATTAGTTTGAAAGGCAATGTCTTCAATAATCTTTGTAATATCTTTTATTTTCTCACTAGACTGATAAACTTCTTCTATATTTGAAGCAGTTTGAGCAATTATATTGGCTGCATCTTCTATATACTGCATAGATTCTGACATCATATTTTTTCCAAGCAAAGATTTTTCAGCAGAAGTTTTTATATTAGAAACCATTTCTTCAATACTTGCTGCTGTTTCTTCCAAACTAGATGACTGAGAATCAGTTCTTACAGATAATTCATTACTGCTTTCCATCATACTTTGTGCTGCTGTCATTATTTCCCTTGAAGCATCATTAACATTAGAAACAACCTCAGCCAATTTGCTGCTCATAACATCAAATACTTTTTCCAATTGTCCAAATTCATCTTTTCCATAATTATCTTTAATACGGGCGTTTATATTTCCTTCTGATATACTAGTAGCATGCTGCATTAAAACTTTAAGAGGATGAGTAACTTTTTTAATATAAAGAAAAGCAAATACATTTATAAAAATAATAGATAAAATACATATAATTATAGATATGAATATAGAATCATTATTAGCCTTATAAATAACCTTATCATCCATAGCCATAATTAAATACCAATCCAAATTTTCGAGTCTGCTGTAAACCGCAGTCCTAGGATCATTGCTTACAGAAGATATATAATTCATAACTCCAGAATACATTCCTCCTTTTATTATTGAAGTATATGCCTCATTAGCTTCCGTATTAATTTCATTTTTAGTATCTAATACAACAATATTATTATCATCAATTGCAAATATTCTCGTTCTTTCAGGCAATTTTAATTCCTGAAGTTTAATGGCTAAATCCTCCCAATCCATAATCATATATACATTTCCAACATATTCTCCATTATATTTCACTCCGCAAATAACAGCCAATGACCATTTATTATCAGCACTAGATCTCTGTATTCCATCATCAAAAGATGCCTCATTATTATTATTTTTTAATATATTTAAAATGTTAGGTCTTACTGTTGTTATATTTTCTCCTATCTTTACACTATTAACATTATCTAAAATTATTCCATTTGTATCTGTTATACCTATATCAAGTACATATTCATTAATAGCCTCAAATTCGGTAAGAGTGGTTCTTATATCAATCTCTCTATTTACTAAATAATTTCTTACTATAGGGGATACTGCATAAGTTTTTATTAAATTTATACTATCATCAAGCCAAACATCTAGCATATCTTTATAACCATTTACTGTATTATCAAAGCCAGATAATGTTGAATCTTTAACTATTGCATGTGATCTGTATGATAATATTGCTACTATCAAGACTAAAAAAAATGTACTTAAAATGCTTATGGCTATAGGCATTTGTACCCTTATAGAATGTATTTTTTTCATATATTTTCCTTTTATAAAATTATTTTATTTTCTATAAATGTGTAATATTGATAATAAAAATTTTTAACAAAGGCTATAAGCAGTAAAAATATAGTATCTGCTATTATAATAGTTTCATTATTAAAACAAAAAATTGATATATTTAAACTCTTGAATAAAAGATGATTATAAATTAAAAACTGATAAAGTCAATAAAAATCTAAAATATTTTTTTACTTTTACACATTTTTCTAAAAATTTTTTTTTACAACAAATATTATAAAAAATAAAAAAGCTGCCCAACTTTTTATTGAAGTCAGACAGCTTATAATTTATATTAAATAAAATTGATTACTTAATAATTTGATCAGCAATACCTAATATTGCTTGAATTTTTGGTGAGAAAGCAACTATAGCACCAGCGAATACAACACTTATCAAGCTCATTAATTTGATAAGAATGTTGATAGAAGGTCCGGAAGTATCTTTGAATGGGTCACCAACTGTATCACCTATAACAGCAGCAGCATGGTTAGGGTTAGTAATTTTTTCTCCAGTTTTTGGATCAATTATTTTTTTACCGCCTAAATTACCAGCTTCAATGTATTTTTTAGCATTGTCCCAAGCACCGCCAGCATTAGACATCATAACAGCCATAGCAAATCCAGCAGTTAAACCTCCTACTAACATACCTATAACAGCAGGTACTCCAAATAAGAAACCAACTACAACAGGTACAATGATTGCTAATACAGAAGGAACAATCATTTCTTTCTGAGCTGATTTAGTACAGATTTGAACTGCTTTTTCATAATCAGCTTTTACACCTTTATCACCAGCTAATAAACCTTTGATTTCTCTGAACTGTCTTCTAACTTCTTCTACAACGCCTGCAGCAGCACGTCCAACAGCTTTCATAGTTAAAGCACAGAAGAAGAATACTAACATAGCACCAATAAATATACCTATTAATACTTTAGGGTTCATTAAGTGAATATTGAAAGCATTCATAAACTCATTCATACCTAAACTATAAACAACTTTGTCGTATAATTCTTTAGCACTGTTAGCAGTGTATTGAACAGTACCTATATCTATAGAAGTAAGATTACCAGTATTAATCATTCTTCCTAAAGAAGTTTTAATCTCTTCAATATAAGCAGCAATCAAAGCCATAGCAGTTAAAGCAGCAGAACAAATAGCGAAACCTTTACCAGTAGCAGCAGTAGTGTTACCTAAAGAGTCTAAAGCATCAGTTCTTTCTCTAACACTCTCAGGAAGTCCTGACATTTCAGCGTTACCGCCGGCATTGTCAGCTATAGGACCATAAGCATCTGTAGCTAATGTAATACCTAAAGTAGATAACATACCAACAGAAGCTAAAGCAATACCATATAAACCTTGAGAGAATGAAGAAGCTTCAGCACCAAAACCGCCCGCAAAACCGAATGCTAATATTATAGATATAACTACTGTAACAACAGGTATTAAAGTAGATTGCATACCTACAGCAAGTCCGCCTATTATAACTGTAGCAGGACCTGTTTTAGACTGTTCAGCTACCCATTGAGTAGGTCTGTATTCAGCAGCAGTATAGTATTCTGTGAAGAAACCAACTACGTTACCAGCTATAAGTCCAACGATTATAGAAACAAATAATCCCAAATTGTTTGGAAGTAAAGCTTTTACAAGTAAGAAAGCAACTACAATGATTATAGCACTACTTACATAAACACCAACTCTTAAAGACTTTAATAATTCTCCCATAGTAGCACCTTCTTTAGTTTTAACGAAGAATACACCTATAATAGAAGAAAGTGTACCAATAGCAGCAAGTATCATAGGAAGAGATACAGCAAATATTGGGCTAACATCAGGATTAATATATCCGAAAGCAGCAGAACCTAAACTCATAGCAGCAAGTATAGAACCTGCATAAGATTCATAAAGGTCAGCACCCATACCAGCAACGTCACCTACGTTATCGCCTACGTTGTCAGCTATAACAGCAGGGTTTCTTGGGTCGTCTTCAGGGATACCTGCTTCAACTTTACCTACTAAGTCAGCACCAACATCAGCAGCTTTAGTAAATATACCGCCTCCAACACGAGCAAATAAAGCTTGGAAAGAAGCACCTACACCAAAGCTAAGCATTGTAGTAGTTACAAAGTGCATTTTAGCAGCAGTATATTCAGCAGTACCTTTAGCTATACCTGTAGAAGCTAAATTAAGGAAATCTGTGCCAAATAAACTATTATCAAGCCATACATTCAATACTATAAACCATAATGAAATGTCAAACAAAGCAAGACCTACAACAGTAAGTCCCATAACAGCACCAGAACGGAATGCTATTGTTAAACCTTCATTTAAAGACTTACTAGCAGCATTAGCAGTTCTTGCTGATGCATAAGTAGCAGTTTTCATACCTAAGAAACCAGACAAAGTTGAGAAGAAACCGCCTGTTAAAAATCCTATAGGAATGAATGGGTTTTGAACTTTTAATGCATAAGAAAGAATAGCAAAAATAATGAAAGCTCCAGCAAAAAAGAAAGCTATAACTTTATACTGTTGTTTAAGATAAGCTATAGCACCTGAGCGTACATGCGAAGCTATTTCTTTCATAGTGTCATTACCTTCATCTTGTTTACGCATCCATTTATAGAAATAGAAGGCAAACGCTAATGTTAAAATTGCCGCTGATATTGTAAAAAAGCGGGCGTTTTCAGCTAATATTTCATAATTCATACACATACCCTATTTTTTGAATTTTGTTAGATTTTGTACAGTTATTGATTATAACCCAAATTGTATAAATTGTCAATTGATTTTCAAAGTATTTTTAATACATAGATAACCTATATTACAATTTTTTAAATACTATTAATTTATATATTAGTATACCAAAAAATTAAATTATATCATTGAAAAAAAATAAACTATCATTATAATGTTAATATTATCTAAGAAAATAAAATATTATAGTCGGAGTATCAAATGAAAATATTGTTCATACGTCATGGTCAAACTCAATTAAACGCTGAAGGAAGATGGCTTGGTTCTACCGATGCTCCATTATCTGAATCTGGCAAAGAAGTATTAATAAATAAAAAAAATATAGTAGAAAAATATAAACCTGTACAAAAACTATATTGCAGCCCTATGAAAAGATGCTTAGAAACAGCGGATATATATTTTAATGGTATGAACAAAGAAATTATAAATGATTTGAAAGAAAGATGTTTCGGAGATTTTGAAGGTAAAAATCATGATGAATTAAAAAATAATCCATATTATAAAGAATTTTTTAGAACTAATTGGAAAAGCAATGTACCAAATGGTGAAACATCTGAAAGCTTCTTCAATAGAACAGAAAAATCATATCTCTATATAATAGAAGATATGAATAAAAATAATTTAGATTATACTGCTGTTGTAACTCATGGAGGAGTTATTATGTCAATATTCAGCAGATATGATAATCAAAAATTAGATTTTTATGATTATCTTATACAAAATGGAAGCGGATATTATGCAGAAATAGATGATAAAAATAATATAAATATTATAGAAAAGTTATAATTTTACGATGATTATTAGTAATAACTTTTATTGGAATAAACAACATGAAAATATTATTAATACTGCCTATATCTTTTCTTCTAAATATATTTATAAAAAACATCAAATTTGATCCTTTTGTCTTTGTATCAAGACTTCATTTTATAGCTGAAGATCTATTTAGAAAAAAAGGAAATCCTGAAAATAAAATATTAGCATATACAATAGGAATATTATCATCTTTAATACTTATAGCTATAGGTTTCTTAATTCCTTTCTTTATTTTAATGCTTTTATATAAAGTTCATTTTATATTGGGATTAATAGTAGAACTTGCTCTATGTTATATAACATTAGGCATTAGAAAGCCTTTGGAAATAAGCTCCTATATACACCATAGCATGATAGCAAATGACATTAAAAAAGCTAAATCTCTTTTAAAAGAAAATGCTGAAATTGATACAGAAGATATTGGTGAAGAACAAATAATCAAAAACACAATAGAATATACTATAATAAGCATTGCTGAAGATTATATATATCCTGCTATATTTTTATTGTTAGGAGGTGCTCCTCTTTGTATAGCTTATAAAGTTATATATGTACTTTCTGAGAGTTCTTCTGATACTATATATATAGATGAAAATAAAAGCGATGATGTATTTGGAATATTAAATATCAAATTATGCTATATATTAAATATAATACCTTCATTCTTTACTGCTTTGATTTGTATTATTGCATCTATATTCTTCAAATATGAATATAAAAATGCATTTGCTGTTTTAAAAAGAGATGGTAAAAATAATAAAGCAAGATTAGAATCAGGTATTGCCGGTGCTATGAATATAGAACTTGGGGGAGAATATATAAAAGACGGCGAAATATATGACAGACCATTAGTAGGAGAATATTTGGAAGATTTAAATCCTAATCATATAGAAAAAGCTAATAAATTAATATTAACTTCTGCTATATTTGCTTTGGCAGCATTGATAATAATTAAACTTATTTCTATGTTAATATCTTCAATAATTTTTTAAATAGTATACTAAAACAAATACAGTTTGTCAAAAATAAATTTTTTAAATTTAAAATATTTGCAGGGCTTTGCTGCGAAGCACACAGTCGTGCCGCACCCCACTTCTTTTGCTACCGAAGGAAGTGCCTGCGACTTAAAGGAGTACCTTTAGGTATGGTATTGCCACAAATAAGCTATATCCTCGACAGGCTCGGATACGCTTCGCGAAAGGCTATATTTTAGCTTAAATTTAATATTTTATACTTGCACTTTCGCGAAGCGTGCCTGCGGCAGCAACTTTGACGAAGTCCGCAGAGCGTGTGCGGCGGGAAAAAGTTGAATAAAAAAATTGACAAAATGTAGTTGTTTAGGTATATATAAAAAAATATAATTATAGGCTTTAAATAATATAATATTGTTATTATTTAAAGCCTATATTTTTATATTAATTATTCATTTTGATAAACTGCTTTATTGATTAAATTATCATTCTTTAAATTCGTATTATAAAATATAAATGAAAATAAAATAGCTAATATTAACTGTGATACAGGTACAGCAAACCATATACCATTAAGTTTCAAAAATAAAGGAAGTATCAATATACATAAAGGACTTACAAATAAAGGGTCTATATATGTTAAAAGCGTAGAATATCTGCTTTCTCCTGATGAATAAAAATATGCAGTTCCAAGCCTTACTATAGGCTGAAGTATAAAACCTGATGATATTATAGGAAGCCCCAAACTTATTATAGCATTAGTTTCTATAGATGCACCGAATAATATTCCAAGTTTATTTCTAAAAATCAATACTGTTATCATAAGAAAAGCTCCAAGTATAATATCAAACAATATACCTTTTTTAAATACTTTTCTCATAAGATCATTTCTGCATGCACCTTTAAAATAACTTATCATAGGCTGACATCCCTCTGCAACTCCCTCAAACAAATGCAAAATAGAGCCGTATATATAATTCATTACAGAATATGCAGTAGTACCTAAATATCCTCCATATTTGATGCATTGGAGATTATTAAATATCACTATAAGAGAAGGAGCCATAACCAAACCAAATGGAGATAACCCTATTTGCAAAGCTCTCTTTGTCATAGATAAATCAAAATCTGATAATCTTATTTTTGTTCTGTTTTTCTTTCTTAGAAATAGATAATAAACCGCTATTAAAGCAACTAATCCCTGAGCTATTATTGTAGCTAAAGCAGCACCGAACATCTCTAAATCAAAAACCATTAAAAATAAATAATCAAGAATAATATTTGTTATAAGTCCAACTCCCATAAAACTCATGGCATGAATTGTTTTTCCTGAATTTCTTATTATAGGCATAGAACCGAATGATATTATTTGAAAACTGCCTCCTAAAATTATAGTAGTAATATATGAATCAGCCTGTTTAAATACCTCATCTCTTGCTCCAAGCAAATATATAAGACTCTTTTTTAATAAAAGAAGAACAACAGTTAATATTATACTAGCTAATATTAAAGAAATAAAAGTATTTACTTTAGCCCTATTAAATCCTTCTATATTACCCTCTCCAAGATATGTTGACATTATAACAGAGCCTCCCATACCAAGCATAACAGCAGCAGCCATAAGCAAAGTACCTATAGGATAAACTAAATTAATCGCAGTAAGGCCTATATCTCCCATAGAATTACCAACGAAAAAACCGTCTACAACTATATAAAAGCCTCCAAGCATAGTTGAAAATATAGCAGGTAAAACATATTTGAAAAAAGACTTATCCATTTTTTGAATATTCATCATAATAAACTCCTTTAAAATATAGTCTTATTTCGTACTATTAGTAATGAAGTATTATATACATGTTTATTTGTTTGTCAATAGAAAAAGTACGATTTTTTACTTTTTATTTATATTGAAATATTTAACTTTTAATATATATTTAAAACTATTAAGATAAGGAGGAAAGAATTATGACTAAATATAATATAAAATTTTATTTTTTAATATTAATACTATATATAGTGTCTTCCTCATTCTTATTTTTTGATGATGAAAGTAATATTCAATTTATACCTTATACATCATTACCAAGTAATATTCAGGAATTTGTAAATACATACTTTAACGAATATGAAGTGTATAGTGCTGCAGTATCCACTCATTATATGGTTATTTTTAAAGGCGGTTCATCTATAAACTTTAACAGAAAAGGCGAATGGACTTCTATAATAGGAAACAGAAAAATAATACAGATAAGTACAGCTGAAAAATTTATTGACAGTAAAATCATGAATATCATAAAAAACAAATATACAAGCATAAATAATATATACAAAAGAAGCAAAGGCTATGAGTTTAAAGTAGATGATGCATACTATATTTATATAGACTATAACGGAAATATTTTAAAAATAAAAAAAGCCTAAAAATAATAATATAATTTTTTTTATAAAAATATTACATTCTTAAAAAATAAATATGTATATTTATATATCTGCAAAATTAATAAATCATAAGTATTTATAAAAAAAGTTAAAATCATTTAGATTCAAATACATTTTTAATACTGTATTTTAAGCAATTCTATCTACTAATTATAGATTGACATACTGCAAATAATATTATATTGTTTAACCCAAAAATTATTAATTAAATTATTAAAGGATTTTATATGAAAACAAAAGAAGAATTAGTGGAATTCCTAAATAAAAAAATCAACAATAATCAAAATCTTGCAGATGTTCATAATTATATTTTCTTAAAGGCATATTTGGAAGATATGATAGAAAAAGAAAAGAACGAAGAAAATCAATAAATTAATTTCTATTAGAAGCAATAAGGATAATTATGGATATTATTTCAGCAAATAACTTGCCTAAAAAAGCAAGAGACTTTATAGAAACATATTTCTCTGATTACTATTTATTTAAAGTAACATTTAATTCATCGTATAGTGCAGTATTTAAAGGCGGAAGTTCAATTAATTTTAATACAAAAGGAGAATGGACTTCTATAATAGGAAACGGAAATGAAATACCATTTAATATAGTAGAAAAACTTGCTGAAGATAATATTATTGAAAAAGAAGTAATAAAAACTATAAAAGATAAATATACAAGCTTCAATATATACAGAATAATTAAAAGAAAAAATAAATATGAAATAGAAATTAATGGTAATATAATCATAATAGATATTGAAGGCAATATATTAAAAATAAAAAATGTATGAAATATATATTGAAATTTGTATTTTTAAGGTTATTATATTAAGATGAAAAACATATTGATAATTTTTTTTATATTAAATTCATTTTTATTTTCACAATACTACTCTTATACAAATATTCCATCTTTTCAAAAAAAGGAATACTTTGTTCATAAGGGAGTATCAGGAAAGAAAAATAATGCTGTAATAATATATACAGAAACTTCTATAGATAATAACGGATATTGGAATGTCAAAGAAACTTCTATAAAAGGCTATGTAACAAATAAATTAAAAGATCCATTTTTATTAGAAGAAAGTATGATGACTAATATCAGAAAGTCAGAAATGTATTCTAAAATAGATTTAGTAAATATGAGAACCATTTATAATAAAACAATAGATTATTATGATTTCGGTACTATGGAGCATACATTCGATATAAGAGGCAAAGTAAATTATACAAATGCCCCGGGTTCTTTAGCTATATTCTCTATGTACGGAGCTTATCAAATAGCCAGAACTTTTCCTCTTGAGGCAACAAATGAAATGAATATCATTATGCCTATGACTTCCAAAGATAATAAAATAAGAGTATCTATACTAAATAATGGAATAAAAAAGATAAAAATGCAAAATGAAGAAAAAGAATGCTATGAAATGGAAATAAAAATAGAAGGAATACCATTCTCAATATTTCTTCCTAAAATAGCAGCTTATATAGAAAAAGATGATAAAACAAGAAAAATAATCAAATATAATACTATGTCTGGAATGCTTGATACTATGGATATTTTCCTTACAGATACAGAAAAAAAATAATTTACTAAAAACGGGAGAAATAATAATGAGCGAATTAAAAATATACTGCATAAATAATAATATGTATGCTATGAATTCTTATGTTGTAACTGCTGATGATGAAGCTATGATTATAGATGCAGCACAATTAAATAATTATAATGTTTATAAAAAAGTATTGGAAGGAAAAAAACTAGTAAAAGTAATATATACTCATGGGCATTTCGACCATATATCCGGTGCCGATGATATAAGAAAAGAATTTCCTGATGTTCCTCATTGCGTTCATAGTATGGATTATGATTTCTTTCAGGACGGAAGTTTAAATGTAAGTTCATATTTAGGAAGCGTTATAAAATGCCAAAGCCCTGAAATACAATTCAATGACGGTGATACTTTCAAATTAAAAGATGTAGAGTTCAAAGTTATACATACACCGGGACATACAAGAGGCGGAGTATGTTTTTATACTAAAGGACATTTATTCTGCGGTGATACAATATTCGCCTATGGAATAGGAAGAACAGATTTTCCTACAGGTGATTTTGCTACTTTAGAAGAAAGCATATCCAAAAAAGTATTTGCTTTAGATGATGATACTTTACTATATCCCGGACATGATGCTTACGGAGTAAAATTATCACAAAGAAAGAAAATGGGCGTATTTTAAACTAAATACAAAATGATAATAAGTGCAAGCAGAAGAACCGATATACCTTCTTTACATACTAAATGGTTTTTGAATAGATTAAAAGAAGAATATGTTATTACTCAAAATCCTATAAGTAAAAATAATTTTTACAAAATACCATTAAATAAAAATATAGTTGATATAATAGTATTTTGGTCAAAGAATCCTAATATAGATTTTTTAAAAGAAGTTAAAGATTTAGGATATGAGTTTTATCTGCATTTTACTATAACACCTTATGATAAAAACATAGAAAAAAATATACCTGATAAAAATTTATTAATAAAAAATTTTCAAACTATAAGCAAATTATTCGGTAAAGAAAAAATCATATGGAGATACGACCCTATTATTTTAAATAATGATTTTGATACTAATTATCATATAAATAATTTTAAAAACTTTGCTGATAGTTTAAATGGTTATACAGATGAATGCATATTCAGTTTTGTGCAAATATATTCAAAGATAAAAAACAATATTAAAAATATAAATGATGATGATAAACTTTTATTAATAGAAAATATGAAAGAAATATCTGAAAAAAATAACATAAAATTAAAATCCTGCTCTCAAGATTTTGATAATATAACAAATATAAGAATAGAAAAATCTGCATGTATAGATAAAGAAAGAATACAAAAAATATTAGGCTATTCTATAAAAGAAAAAAAGGATAAATCCCAAAGAAAATTATGCAATTGTATAGAAAGTATCGATATAGGAATGTATAATACCTGTACTAACGGATGCATTTACTGCTATGCCAATTCAAAAAATATATTAAAAGATTATGATGCAAACAATGAAATATTATCAGATAAAAATTTAATTGATAATGAAAATGCAGTTATGACAGAAAGAAAAATAATTGTTAATGAAAAAAATGCCGTATTTAAACTTTAGGATATTTTTATGTTAAAAGAAACTTATAATTTTCTGCTTTCAAATATAGACGATATAAAAAATAAAACATTAGCCGTAGCATATTCAGGAGGAATAGATTCTCAAGTTCTTTTAAATATAGCATACAGATTAAAAGATGAATTATCATTCGATTTAATAATAATACATGTTAATTATAATCTAAGGGGCGAAGATTCTACAAATGATGAATTATTCGCACGAGATATGGCTAAGAAATATAATATAGAAATATATGTTAAAGAAATAAAACCTAACAGCTATAATGGAAAAAATATTCAGCTTGAAGCTAGAAATGACAGATATAATTTTTTTGAAGAACTTCATAATAAAAAAATATACGACTATTTATTAATAGCACATAATAAAGATGATTTAGCTGAAACTATAATTTATAGAATGATTAAAGGTGCTGGAACTAATGTTTATAAAAGTTTAAGAGATAAAAAAGGATATATTTTAAGACCTATTTTAAATTTTTATAGAAAAGATATTGAAGAGTACGCTAAAAATAATAATCTTAAACATAGAGAAGATGTTTCAAATAAAAAAAATTATTATTCTAGAAACAAGATAAGAAATTTAATAATACCAATGCTTGAAGAAATAAATACAAATGCTAAAAACAATATTATAAGATTTGCAAAAAGAAGCTATGAAGAAACATATATATTAAGAAAAAAAGTTAATAAATTATACAAAAAAAATATATCTGAAAAAAACACTAAACTTAATATAGAGAAAATAAAAAATACAAATGAACTTTTTATAAAAAAAATCATAATCAAATTTTTAGCAAAAAACAATATAGAGATAACAGAGAAAAGAGTTTCAGAAATATTAAAACTGATAAAATCAGATAAGCCCAATATAAGATTAAGACTGGATAATTTTTATTTGATAAAAGAATATAACTTTATAAAAACTATAGAAAAACAAAATGAAAAAAAACTTAATGATATAAAAACAAATAATTTTATAAAAATTGAAAAAGACGGAGTATATAACTTTTTAAATAAAAAAATAGAAATAAAAACCGTTTTAAACAAAGATATTAATTATAAGGATAATATTTATATAAAAGCAGATTATCCATTAATAATGAGAAATAAAAAAGAATCTGACTTTATAAATGCTTATCCTAATGGAAATAAAAAATATTTAAGAAAAATTTTCATAGATTTAAAAATACCTTTGTATGAAAGGGAATTAATACCAGTAATAACTTCTGTAAATGATGATATACTAGCATTATATTTAGAGCCTTACGGATTAAATAGAATATCAAAAAATTCTGCTGTAAATAAATATGATAAATATATATTAGAAATACATTTTTATAATGATAAAAACTAATTAAATTAAGAGGAATAATAAATGGCATTTTTAGATAATGAAAGAATGATATTTGGAAAAGGTGTCGGCTGTGTAGTAATAAAGGACGGTAAAGTTCTTATAGAACGTCATAATTACGGAAGAGGAAAAGGACTTCTTATAATACCGGGAGGATTCATCAATGAAGTAGAACTGCCTGCTGAAGCTGCTGAACGTGAAGTATTAGAAGAAATAAATGTGAAAGTAAAGACAAAAGAAATAGTATCAATGCGTTTTACTGAAAATGATTGGTATTTGATGTTCAGAGCAGAATATATTTCATGAGATGCAAAAGTTAATGACAGCGAAAATAGCGAAGTTATTTGGATTGATATGGAAGAAGCTTTAAATAAAAAAGATGTTCCTCCCCTCTCAAAAAAAGCAATAAAATCATGTTTAAAATTTATGAACTCAGAAAATAAATATGCCATGAGTATAAAAGAGGATTATGATGCATCAAGAGAATTAGGTTCTTATGCCTATTATGATTAAATTTATACTAAAAATTTTTAAGTTTTTGTCAACTATTCGCCTATACCCGTTAGGTACGCTTCACGGAGGCTTTCCGCACGGTATTGCAAATCATTATGGATATACAACTATACACGACCGAAGGAAGTACTGTAAAGTATGCGGCTGATTACTTATTATTGTACAAAAATTTATAATTTATCTTACAGGTAAAACAATTTTAGTATGATTTAGTATTAATTCTATCCTTGCACTTTTTGGTTCTTGGCGAAGCCCGCATGTGGTGTGCGGTGGGAAAAAGAACAATAAAAAAATTACAAAGTTAAAAATTTTCAGTATATACTATTAAAAAAGCATAAGTATAAATAATTATACCTATGCTTTATAAAAATATCATATAGTAATACTATGCTATATGAGCATTAAGCCAAGCAATTATCTCTTTAGCTACATCATCTCTTTGAACATCATTAAGTATTTCATGTCTTCCATTTTCATAAAGACTTATAGTAACATCTTTAAATCCTAATGACTCATACATTTCATGAACCCATTTAACTCCCTTTCCCATATCTCCTACAGGGTCTTTCGCTCCTGATATTAAAAGTATAGGGAAATTTTTATCCATAGAAGAATAATTATCCTTATTTGAAATTTTATCAATAAGTTCAAATAATTGAATGTAAGTTTCTATACTTGCAGGCTTATTTGCAAAGTATTCATCTTCCTGAGCTTTTTTAATTTCTTCTTTATCTGAAGTAAGCCATGCTAAATCTGAATTATCTTTAGGGAAGAATTTTTTACCGTATCCGCCAACTGATAATTTGTCAAGTAAATAAGCTCTTTTTCTTCCGCCGAATAATGACTTCTGAATATTAGCTATAGTTTTTCCTAAGTTTTCTATTCCTTTAGGTTTTCCTCTGGTACCCATTATTATAGCACCATTTAAATCTTTATGATATTTAATTAAAAAACCTCTAGTAAGAAAAGAACCCATACTATGACCCATCATAAAATAAGGAAGATTAGGATAATCAGCTTTAGTATTTACCATCAAATGCTTCATATCTTCTATAATAAGTTCATGTCCGTTTTTATCAGCCATATGCCCTATTTGATCTTTACTTACAGTGCTTCTTCCAAATCCTCTATGATCATCAGCACAAACTAAAAATCCTTCTTTATTAAGTTTTTCAGCAATCTCTTTATATCTTCCAGCATGCTCTCCAAGTCCATGAACTATTTGCACTATTGCTTTAGGATTAGAATCAGGCTTAAAAATATACGTATACATTCTATGACCATCATCTGATATTAAAACTCTATTAAGCATTTCCATAAAAAGACTCCGATAATAAAAAATTACTTTTTTTGACTATTATTCAATTTGACATAATTAATGCAGCTGTTATTTGTAAATAGTAGGATAAATTATATAGTATTTTTTTTCTTAATGCAATTAATATTTTAGCATAATAAATTATTTTTATTTTAATACAAATGATTCCGAATAATACCCCAATAGGATATACTTGCAAAAAAATTATTTATATTTTAATATTTCATACATATTTAAGGAGGAACATATGAAAATAATAAATTTAAATTCAAATAAGCTGCATTCTATACTTTTTATAGCATTGCCTGTGGTTTTAATTGTTGGATTTTTAATATTTTCCAGCGTTACAATAGTATCAACAGGAGAAGTGGGAATAAGAAGTAGATTGGGTAAAGCAATATCAGAGGAAGAGCCTGGACTTCATTTTAGAATACCTTTTATAGATGCAATAAAAACTATGGAAGTAAGAGAACAAACAGTAGAAAAAACTTATGCTGTATCATCAAAGGATATGCAGACAATATCTATGACTTTAAATGTTCAGTATTCTATAACAGGAAATGCTTTGGATTTATTTAGAAAATTTGGAACAGATTATAAAAACAAATTAGTTAATCCTAGAATATCAGAGAGTTTGAATGCTGTTTCTGCAAGATATACTATAGAAGAATTCATAACAAAAAGAAATGAAATGGCTGGAGAGCTTTTAAAAGAAGTTATGAGCGATTTTGAAGATTATGGTATTACAGTTGCTGCATGCTCTATTATAGAACATGATTTTTCTGATGAATTTGATCAGGCAATAGAGAGAAAATTGATAGCTTCCCAAGATGCTTTAACAGCACAAAATGCATTGGAAAAAGTAAGATATGAAGCTGAAGCTGAAATAACAAAAGCTAAAGGTATAGCAGAAGCTAATAGAATAATGCAGGAATCTTTAACTCCTCTTTTAATACAGAGAATGTATATAGAGAAATGGGACGGTAAAATGCCTCAAGTTTCAGGCTCTGGAGTTACTCCTATGATACAAGTAAAATAATTAAATATTAAATGAAACTTTACAAACATATTATAAATAATATACTCTCTTTAATATTTCCTAATCACTGTATAATATGCGGTGAATTAATGCAAAGTAATAATATGAATTATGTTTGTATTGACTGCATAAATAAAAATTTGGATTATATACATAAAGATGAATATATACGATGCCCCAAATGCGGTAAAGTTTTAGAAAGTGAAAAATCAATATGCATTTGCAAAGATGAAGAACTTTATTTTGATGAATGTAAATCTATGCTTTATTATAATAATCATACAGTAGATTTGATTCACAAAATGAAGTTCTCTCATAGATATTTAATTTGTAAAGACTTTGCTGCTATGCTTAGTTATTATTATAAAGATTATATTAAAAGCTATGATGCCGTTACTTTTGTGCCTCTTGGTAAAAATAGATTTTTGGAAAGAGGATACAATCAAAGCGAAATTATAGCAGAAACAATATCTAAAATTCTAAATATAAAATTAATAGATGATATAATATTCAGGCAAAAAGAAACCAAAGCGTTAAGTTCTTTAAACAGTAAAACAGAAAGACTAAACATGATAAAAAATGCTTTTGTGATAAATACCGACTACAGCGATCATAATAAAATAGATCTTCTTATAATAGATGATGTACTTACCACGGGAAGCACTTTAAATGAAATTTCTAAAGAGATTAAGAAACTAGAATGCATTAACAAAATAGGTTTGCTTACCGTAGCCCGTGCTTAGTTTTTTATCTCTTTTTCAACTTTCTCTTTCAATTCTAAATCATTCATTTTATCGCATGCTTTAAAGAAAGAATCATATAAACTCTTTGAATATGTATTATGTTCATTAGTAAATGCTATCTTTATAAAATCCCATAATAAATTTATATTATCATTAATTTCTTTGTTAAGTAAAATTTTTAATGCACTATCTACTATTGATATGCCGGCATGAACTTTATAAAAAGTATTATTATTAATAGACTTTATATCATCAATATTTGATAAAATAATATTCAAAGCCTCATCATAATTTGAAAGCATTATTAAATTCTCTGCATAATTACTTAAATATGAAACTAAATAAAATAAATACTTCTTTGATAGTGCCTGATTTTGTTTATTTTTATCATAATCACTTTTCACAATCTCATAAAGTTTTTTATTAGCCTCTAATTCACCATCTTTGTTTCCTATTTCAATTTCAAAATCTCTAAGCCTTTCTAAATTAATTCTGTCCCATTTTTCAATGCTTGATTTCCATACATCTATTAATTCATAATATAAATCTTTAAATCCCAATTCCAAAGCATAATGCATACAATACTGAATAGTTAATTTTTCTATATCAGTTTCAAATCTTACATTACTATCATAACCAATAGCACAATCAGTATTTATCTTTTTTGCTTTTTCAAATAAATCCTTATTATCTTTATTGTATTTACTTAGAAGAAATGTCAAAGACTCTAATGCTATTCCTATTCCTTTATACTTTGAGTGTTCTCTGTCTTTTAATTCTTCATTAAATAAATGAATGATTATATTTTTCAAAGCTTCTTTATTTAAAGCTTGTAGATTTTTATAATATATAATTGAAAATGAAAGTCTAGCCCTTAACAAATAATTTTTATCAACATCATCTTCCATTTCGCATGAATATTTACTTATTAAATTATTATATTTATCTTTATCATCAAAAAAACTTCCTATAATATTATCAAAATCGTTTTGATAAATTTCCAAAGCTTTTAATAATTTTTCTTGAAATATCTGCATAATTAAACTCCTAACTAACTTGAAAAACTATATCAGTAAAATGTAAATTTGTCAAAAATTTATTCTGTAAAAAATAAAAATAGGGGACCATTAGTCCCCAAAAAGAGTTTTCTATAAAATGAAATTAATGATGGAAAAAATTCTTACAATATAATTATAAATCAATATTATCCCAAAGACTATCCAATAATTCTAATGTTTGTTTATATAATTTATACTTTTTAGAATATATTTCATGTTTATCTTTGTCTGCTTTTATGGTATTGGCAATTTTAACCATTTTTTCTGCAGCTTCTTCCATAGTTTTATATTGACCTGAAGCCACAGAACATGCAATAGCACATCCGAATGCTCCTGTTTCCATTATATCAATTACATCTATATCTATTCCCATAATATCACTGAACATACCGCTCCAAACTTTGGATCTAGCAACACCGCCAGCTAATTTGATAGATTTTATAGGTTTATTTCTGCTGACCTTTAATTTATCTAAATGAAATCTATGAGAGAAAGCGATTCCTTCATACATTCCTCTAAATAAATGTGCTCTAGTATGATAATTATTCATTCCTATTATACTAGATTTAGCATTAGGATGAACATTGCTTGCCATTAAAAACGGATGAAATATAGGACAGAAATCTTTAATAGATACAGAGTCTATTTCTTCATCTATTTTTTTATATAAATCTTTTTTAGAAGATACACTTTGTACAAAATCACCAAAAATATTTTTCAAAAACCATTCAAAGTTTCCGGCTGAAGTAGCACTAGATTCTTCTATGAGATAATATTCAGGCATACAGAAAACAGAATTCATCAATACCGATCCGTCTAATACAGCATCTTTTCTTATATATTCATTTATGCTCCAAGTACCTGCTATCATACATACATTATCTTCATTAACCAAACCTGTAGCAATAGCACAAGCATCTATATCAAACATTCCTCCAGCTACTGGTGTACCCTCTAATAATCCTGTTTTTTGAGCAGCTTCTTTTGTTACATAACCGCATATATCTGTAGAATTTTTGATAGGAGGAAGTTTATCTTTTATCATACTTAAATCAAATAATTTAAGAAGCTCATCATCATAATTTTTTGTATTTAAATTTAATAGATTAGATCCTGAATAATCAGTAATCTCGGCATTTGCCTCTCCTGTTAATCTAAATCTTATATAATCTTTACACTCAAAAATATATTGAGTATTATTTATTACATTTATATCATTATCTTTAAACCATGATAATAAAGCAACAGGCTGACAAGGCATTATATGCTGATATGATAATTTAAATACCTCTTTTTCTACCCCGCTCTCCTTCCAATTAGTAACATATTTCCAAGCTCTGTTATCTGTTGATATAATACCATTATAAGATGGCTTATTATCTTTTCCCCACAAATATAAACCTTTACCATGTCCGCAGCATGCTAAAGCAGCTATATCTTTAGGATTAATTTTAGACATCTCAATAACCTGAGATATTATTCTGCAATTAGCTTCCCACATCTCTTCCATGTCTCTTTCAGTAAAACCAGGTTTAGGATTAATGACATTTGTATCTGTTGAAGCTATGGTTATTTCATTACCTAATTCATCATATAAAGCCGCCTTAGTAGTAGTGCCTCCATTATCTAATCCAATATAATATTGCATATTTCTATCTCCAGATTAATCAATTAAAAATCTTTCATAATATTTTCATATTTAATTTTATCATTAAACATATTTAAATAAATTTCGTATTTTTTATTATAGTAATCAGCTAATTTATTATTAGGTTTTACTATATCTCCAAGTCTTCCCATTTTATTCAATGCTTCTTTATATGTAGGATATTCGCCGGAAGCTATAGCAGCATTAATAGCACTTCCTAAAACAACAGCCTCATCATGACCGGCAAAATAAATATCCTGATTACAAATATCTGCTAATTCCTGCATATATAATGTATTTTTAGTAGCACCGCCGCAAACAATAATAGTATTTATCTTATATCCATTATCTCTTGCAACTTCTATAATATGTCTAGTACCAAAGCATATACTGTCTAAAACAGCCAAATATATTTTAGCCATAGACTCTAAGTTCTCAGCCATATCTATACCTACAATCATACCTCTAGGTTTATTATCTGCTCTTGGAGATCTATTTCCATAATGATAATCTAAAACATGTAAATCTTTTATTATATAAGGATCTTTCTCTCTTAATCTTTTAATCTCATCATTCAATACATCATATACTTTATTATGCACACCATTTACTTGTTTTAATACAGTGCTATAGTAAGAATGATTTCTCAATGTATAATCTAATAAACTGCCATAGGCACTTTGTCCGCCTTCATTAAGCCACATATTAGAAACCATAGCATTATAATAAGGTCCCCATATACCGGGTATAAAAGTAGATTCATTTCTATTCATCATATGACAAGCTGAAGTTCCAGCAACTATAACAAGAACATCATCAGCTTCATCTCTTAATGAACCAAGACCTCCTGCATGAGCATCTATCATTCCTACAGAAACTTTTACATTTTCATGAAGCCCTAATTCTAAAGCACTTTGTTTTGTTAAAGTACCTGCCAAACTTCCAGGTTCTTTAACTGTGGTACCTATATTTTTATTTTCTAATAAATCAGATAAACCTATTGCCTCAAAAAAACTTTTATCCCATCTATTTTCATGTGCTAAATATGTCCATTTGCAAGCCAATGTACATGAACTTCTAATATCAGATCCAGAAGCCTTATACTGCAAAAAATCAGCTAAATCAAAAAACTTATCAATTCTTTTATATGAATCAATTAAATTATTTTTAAGCCATAGTATTTTTGGTATTTCCATTTCAATACTAATTTTACCGCCAACATAATTAAGAACTTCATAATTATTAGAATTTATAAGTTCAGTTTCTTTTTCTGCTCTGTGATCCATCCACATAATAATATTCCAATAATCATCATTATCCGGATTAACACTAACAGGTTTATCATCTTTATCTAATACTACAAGAGAACAAGTTGCATCAAAACCTATAGCAATAATATCTAAAGGGTTTATCTTAGCCTCTTTAATAGATTCTTTTACAACATAGCAAAGACTTTCCCATATATCTGTAGATGACTGCTCAACAAAATTACCAGACATTTTTCTATTTTTGATGTCTTTACTTTTAAATATAAGACTATCCCCAGTAATTGAGAATATTCCAGCCCTTACACTTCCGCTGCCTACATCAACACCTATAACATATTGCATAAAAACTCCTCATAATAAAAATAAGTATCTAGTAAGAATAACAGATACATAATAAAGCTATAAAAATAAAAACATCAAAATTTAATATATTTTCCTATATAATTATTTTTTTTCATATAAATATTCTTCAGGAAGAGTCAATTTAAAATCTACAGCTAAATCTCTGAAATTCTGAGGTAAAATAGTTTGTCTCTTATTATTTGACATAGATAAAACTTTCACTAAAATTTCAGCAGATTTTTCAATAGTATGAGCAAGCCCAAAAGTAATATCGTAATCCTCTCCTGAACAAAATAAACCATGATGCGCCCAAATAACAGCATCAAAATTATGCATAAGTTTAGAAGTAGCAATAGCTATATCTCTTCCGCCAGGAACCATCCATTCTACTATACCTATACCATTTGGAAATACTACAGGACATTCAGTAGCCATCTCCCAAAGCTCTCTAGTAAAAATTTTATGATCCAAAGGAAGTACAAATGTTAAAGCAATAACATTAGTTGGGTGGCAATGATATATAACTCTATGTTTATTATCTGTAGTGATTTTTTTTATTTCATGATTCATTAAATGAGTAGGAAGCTCGCTAGTTGGTCTTCCTCCATTCTTTAAGCCCCATAATACACGGTAATTATCTCCGCTATTATCAACCTGTATTATACAAGTACTATCCTCTGTATCTAAATCAACATTTTTGAAAAATTTTCCTGAACCTGTAACCATAAAATATTCATTTGCCAATTTAGGAACTGATACACCTATAGGTTTATATTCATTATTTTCTTTAAAATATTTAGATGCTTCTTCAACATCTTTTTCTGTTAAACGATAGCTTAAATTTCCTCCGTTTCTTTCATGCCAATTATGAAGATATCCGTCTTTAGCTAATTCTATAAAACCTTTTACAAATTTAATATTATAATCCATAAATTCCATCCTTATAATAACTATTAAAATTAAACTCTTTTAACAAGAACATTCTTCTCATAATCTTCTATCTCTTTAAACCATTCTTCAGAGCCTATTACATTGTTTCTATTACAAAACTCATTCCATACATCTCCAAAAGGATAAGTTTTTATTTCTTCTTGTAAAAACATTAATTGAGTAAATTTACTTTTCATTTGAAGATCATATAAAGTTTTATTAGGCTGAAGTAATCCGAATAATAAAGCTTTCTGAACATTTCTAATTCCTATAACCCAAGCAGCTATTCTATTTATACTAGCATCAAAATAATCTGTTGCTATTTTTATTCTTGATATATCATCGCATCTTGTTATTTCTTTACATATTTCTTTAACTTCATCATTAAATAATATAACATGGTCAGAATCCCATCTTACAGGTCTTGTTATATGCAATGCTAAATTTTTATTGAATAAAAGCATAGAAGAAATTTTATCATAAATAGATTCTGTTGGGTGATAATGACCATTATCCATTAAAGGCATAATACCTCTTGAAGCTGCATAATTAATACAGAATTCAGCAGAACCAACTGTATAGCTTTCCAAACCTATACCAAAAACTTTAGATTCTAAACAAACAAGAACTTTTTCTTTATCATAATCTATAGATAATATTTCATCTAATGATTTTTGAAATCTTACTCTAGGAGACATTCTGTCTGCAGGTATATCTTTATAACCATCAGGTATCCATATATTCATAACGCATGGTTCATTTAATTCTTCAGCAAAATATTGAGATATTCTTATACAAGCTTTTCCATGCTCTACCCAAAATTTTCTAATTTCTTCATCAGGACTTGATAATGTGAATTGAGATGCTTTAGGATGAGAGAAAAATGTAGGGTTAAAATCAATACCCATATTTCTTTCTTTTGCAAAATCAACCCATTTTTTAAAATGTTTTGGTTCAAGTTTATCTCTGTCAGCAAATTCTCCGTCTTCAAATATAGCATAACTAGCATGTAAATTAAGTTTATGCTTTCCAGGTATTAAACTAAAAGCCTTATCCATATCCTGCATCAATTCCTGATAGTTTCTAGCTTTTCCTAAATAATTACCTGTAGTTTGTATACCGCCAGATAGATTCTGTTTAGTATCAAAACCATTAACATCATCGCCCTGCCAGCAATGTACAGAAATTTTTATATTTTGTAATTTTTCTAATGCTTCATCTGTATTTATTGATAATTTAGAATACATTTTTTTAGCTTCTTCATATCTGCTCATAAAAAACTCCTCAAATATTTTAATTATATTGTTTTATATCAAAAGAATAAGAAATGCATTTTCTTGCTTCCTTAACAGAAGAAAATACACCCTTATTTAACATTTGGCATGTAATATTACCTATAGATGTTGCCTCAACAGGTCCTGAGAAAATATGCATATTAGTTTTCTTAGCTATTAAAGAATTTAAATAATTATCCTGAGAACCTCCTCCTATTATAAAGAATGAATCCATTTTCTTACCCGATAAAAACTCAACTTCTTTTATAGCTTCATGATAACTATGACAAAGACTGTTATATACAATATTTACAATATCATTTATAGATTTAGTTTCATAATTTAATTTAGTCTTACAATAATCCTTTATACTATCTATCATAGAACTAGGAGAAAAGAATGCATTATCATTAACATCTATAATAACGCTGCTGTCATTTAATTCTCTTGCCATATTACTTAATTCTTCAAAAGAATATTTATTATCTAATTCTTTTTTAATATTTTGTATTATCCATAGTCCCATTATATTTTTGAGATATCTATATTTATGATTATAACCGCCTTCATTGGTAAAATTCAATTTCAAACTATCCAAACTATTATTGTATTTTTCACTTTCTATACCCAATAATGACCAAGTACCAGAACTCATATATAAAAAGTCATCTTTTTCTGTAGGCACTGATAATACTGCTGAAGCTGTATCATGAGATGGTGCTGTAACTACTTCCAAATCAAATCCTACTGCTTCTTTTATATCATCTTTCAACATACCCACAAATGTTCCAGGCTGTAATATATTTTGAAACATATGTTTAGGTATTTTTAGCTCATCCAATATATCAGTATCCCATTCACAAGATGAAACATTTAATAATTGTGTAGTGCTGGCATTAGTATATTCATTATTTTTTTTACCTGTAAGCAAAAAATTAAAATAATCAGGCATCATCAAAAAAGTATCAGCCTTACTTAAAATTACGCTGTCTTTCATTGAATATAATTGATATATTGTATTAAACTCCTTATTTTGTATTCCTGTTTTCTTATAAAGTTCTTCTTTAGATATTATTTTATACACTTCCTCAGGAATATTAAAAGTTCTTTTATCTCTATAACTTACAGCATTTCCCAATGCATTATTATCTTTATCCAATAAAACAAAATCTACACCCCAAGTATCTATAGCCATAGAAACTGGTATTTTATTTATTTCTTTACATTTTTTTATGCCTTTTACAATTTCAGAAAAAAGATAATTTAAATCCCAGCATAAATGATTGTCAATTTCAGATACGCCGTTTTTGAATCTGTAAACTTCTTCAACTGATAATTTATTATTTTCATTAATATATCCCAATATATGTCTTCCGCCTGAAGCGCCTATATCTACAGCTAAAAAATAATTTATTTTCATAATTCCTCTTTATATAATATATAACATGTAGAATAAATTTATTATTGAAATATTCTACTACAGTTGTTTTTTTTACATAAGGACTAAATTTGAAACTAACAGTATTTTTTTTTGATTTATTAATGAAATTTGACTTCAATTATGTTATAATAAGTAGTATCATTATTATGCGGAGGTAAACACCATAGATAGTAAAATTTTGAATTTCTTTGACAATATAACTGAAGAGGAACGTGAAATTTTATCTGGAAAAAAGAGTTTTAAAAAACAGCTGTATACTGATGACAATGATTTTATATGCGTAGATGTAAATAAATTCTTAAAGAAAGGGAATTTAATCACAATAAGACCACATACAAGATTTATAGATATACCGGAACACAATCATACATATATAGAAGTTATTTATGTTCTTAAAGGAAATATTATACATATAATAGATAATGAAGAAATAACCTTAAATAAGGGAGATCTGCTATTTTTAAATTTTAATATCTCTCATAAAATAAAAGCCTGCAATAAAAATGATGTTGCCATAAACTTTATAATAAAAAAAGATTTTTTCAATGATGTATTATCTATGTTAGATGAAAATAACTATATAAAAGATTTTATAATAAATTTATCTAAAAGTGATAATACTAAAAGACAATTTTTACTATTTAATACATTCGGAATACTTCCAATAGAAAATATAATCGAAAATTTAATATACTCTATAATAACAAACCGATCTTTAGATGAAGTTAATATTAATAAAAAACTTATTGGCATATTATTTATGTATTTATACAATTATACTTTTCTTCTAGAAAAAAATTTTGTATTAGATGATGAATATACTATATCAAAATATATAGAAAATTACATAGAAACAGAGTATAAAACAGCCAAATTATCAGAATTAGCCAAACAGCTTAATAGCAATATATTTCAGATAAGCAGATTCATAAAATCTAAATTTGGTCAAACTTTTAAAGAAATGCTGCAAAATAAAAAATTTGAGGTAGCCTCAAAACTTTTAATAGAAACTAATCTGTCCATTTCAGATATTATAAGTAATATAGGCTATGAAAATAACAGCTACTTTCATAAGAGATTCAAACAAATATTTACACTCTCTCCTGCAGAGTACAGAAAAAGATATAAAAAATAGCAAAAAAGAATGTAACTTTTGTTAAATTACGTTCTTTTTTTTTATCTATTTATGTACTATATTATAAAATAATTATTTAAATTAGGATTTGATATTTATGGATGATAAAACTTTCTTAGAAATTTCAAATGTAAGTAAAACTTTTCCTGGTGTAAAAGCATTAAATAATGTAAAATTTGATATTAGATATGGCGAAGTACATTCTCTAGTTGGAGAAAATGGAGCTGGTAAATCCACATTAATAAAAATATTATCTGGGTTTCAGCAGCCTGATTCAGGAGCTAAAATAGTTATAGACGGTCAAGAAACTAAACTTAATGGTGTAATAGATGCCATCAAAAAAGGGATATCTGTTGTATATCAGGATTTTAGTTTATTTGCTAATTTAACTGTGGCAGAAAATATAGGTATTAATGAAATTATAGAAAAAAAGCAATTTATTGTTAATTGGAAAAAACTTAATGAGAATGCGAGAAAGGCTTTAAAATTTATAGGTTCAGATATTAACCCTAATGAGATAGTAGAAAATTTATCTGTTGCCAAAAAACAAATGGTTGCTATAGCAAGTGCAATAGCACAAGATGCTAAAATGATAATATTAGATGAGCCTACTTCTGCTCTATCAAGAGGTGAAGTAGAACATTTATATGAAATAATAGATATATTAAAAAAGAAAAATATGGCTATTATGTTTGTAAGCCATAAAATGGAAGAATTATTTAGAGTTTCTGACAGATTTACTATATTCAGAGACGGACAATATGTTGATACTTTAGATAGAAAAGATGTAGATGAAGATAAATTAGTTTCTTTGATGGTTGGACGTAAAGTTGAAATAAAAAAATACGCTAAATTAGAGCAAAATGAAGATATAGTATTGGAAGTACAGCAATTATCTAAGAAAGGAAATATCAAAAATGTTTCTTTCAAGCTTCATAAAGGCGAAGTAGTAGGAATTACAGGACTTGTAGGTGCCGGACGTAGTGAACTTGCTCAGATAATATTTGGAATACTGCAGCCTGACAGTGGTAAAATATTAATAAATGGCAAAGAAGTATCTATAAATTCTCCAAGCGAGGCATTAGAAAACGGTATAGCATATATACCAGAAAGCAGACAAACACAAGGTCTTATTTTACCAAAAACAATAGAAAGCAATATAACTTTGCCTATTTTATCAAAATTTAAAAATAAATTTGGTCTTATAGATATAAAAAAACAAAGAGATTCTGTAGATCAATGGATAAAAATGCTTGATGTAAGACCAAATGATCCTAATATGTTAGCTTCTCAGCTTTCAGGAGGAAATCAGCAAAAGGTTGTATTAGCAAAATGGATATCAACAGGTGCTAATATATTGATCATAGATGAGCCTACAAATGGTGTAGATATAGGAGCTAAATCTGAAATACATCAAATCATTAGAAAATTGGCTAAAGAAGGTACATCCGTTATTGTAATTTCATCTGAATTACCTGAAATTCTTTCTGTAAGCGATAGAATTTTAGTTATGAGAAGAGGAACTATAAATGGTGAATTCATCAATGATTCTGTATCTCAAGAAGATATTATGCATAAAGCAGTTGTTTAATTAATTTTTAGGGGATTATTTTATGTCTAAATTTTTATTAACTATTACTAAACAAAAAGAATTTGGTATATTATTAATAATTATTGTATTATCTTTTGTATTAACTTTCATAAGTGATGCTTTTTTGAAAATAGATAATATCTTCGATTTTATGAGAAGTTATGCAGTTTTGGGCATCATGGCATTCGGTATGCTTCCTGTACTTATTTCAGGCGGTATTGACTTATCAGTATCATCTACTATAGCTTTATGTGCCGTTGTTATAGGTAAATTTTTGAATGCTTTTCCAAATTCAAATCCTATAATAGTAATTTTATTATCAATGCTTACAGGAGCAATAATAGGACTTATAAACGGAGTAATAATAACAAAATTTAAAATAGCTCCTATAGTAACTACTTTAGGTACTATGACAATTATATTAGGCGGAGTTTTATTCTATACAGGCGGAATATGGATTACAGGCTTACCTGAATGGTGGAAAGAATTCGGAAGAATTCAAATAGGAAATTTTGCTAATTCTCAAGGTTCAACAACAGGTTTATCTATACAGGTTATAATGCTTATAATAGCGGGAATAATTACTTTTGCTTTATTAAAATTTACTCTGATAGGAAGAGGAATATATGCTGTAGGCGGAAGTTATTCATCAGCTATAAGAGTTGGTTATAATGTTGAACAGATATTAATTTTCATATATGTATTTTGCGGTATAATGACAGGTTTCGCTGCTGCTGCTCATATATCAATAGTTGGACAGGTAGACCCTAATACTTATAATGGTTATGAATTAGATGTTATAGCAATAGTTGTTTTAGGCGGTGCTAGTACAATGGGAGGATATGGAACAGTATTTGGAACTACATTAGGTATTATATTAATGGCTGTACTTAAAAATGGATTAATTCTAGCTAAAGTTCCTACATTCTGGCAAAAAATAGTTATGGGAATTGTAATTGTAATAGCTGTTTCTGTTGATGTTATCAATAGAAAAAGAGAACAGGCAAAATTAGTACGTGTAGACATAGAAGAATAGATAAGAATAAAAAAGAATAAATAGAAAGAATAAAGAATATTTTATAAGAATAGAGGTATTTTCATGAAATTTATTTCAGAGTTTAAATCAAAATATGTTGGTGAGTTTAGTTTAATCATCACATTTTTAGTAGTATTTTTGCTTATGGCTATTCTTAGCCCGACAAAATTTCTTTCACCATATAATTTACAAACAATGGCTTTTCAAATGCCTGAATTTGGACTTATGGCTTTAGCGATGATGATATGTATATTGACAGGCGGTATTAATTTGTCCATTACTATGTCAGCATCCTTATCAAGCATAATATCTGCATTCGTACTTTGTTCTAACTTTACACAATCCAATCCAGTGATTGGTGTTATATTAAGTATTATTGCTGTTTTAGGTGTAGCAATTATATTAGGATTATTCAATGGTGCTGTAATAGCATATATAGGTGTTGCTCCTATGCTTGTTACTTTAGGTACTAAAACTCTATATGAAGGTATAGGCCTCAATTTCACAAAAGGCGGTTCTATATCAGGTTTTCCTGAACTTTATATAGAAATAGGTAACGGATCTTTATTCGGCATACCATATTCTATTATAATTTATATACTTGTAATATTTTTATGCTATTTTCTATTTGAGAGAAGTGCTTGGGGAACAAAAGTTTATATGATAGGATGTAATGAATTGGCATCTAAGTTTTCTGGAATAGATACTAAAAAAATTCTTCTTCAAGTATATGTTTATTCTTCACTATTAACAGGTATAGCTTCAATATTTATCACTTCAAGATATAATTCTGCTAAAACAGATTATGGTTCATCTTACTTAATGCAGGCAGTTACAGCTGTTGTTTTAGGCGGCACCAGCATATCCGGAGGTCATGGTAAAGTTATTGGAACTGTTATCGCTGTTTGTATAATACAGGTAATATCAACAGGACTTAATATACTTCAAGTTAATAGATATATTATTAATATAATAACAGGAGGAATATTAATATTAGTATTAGCTTTGAGATATATATCAAATGTTATAAGTGATAAAAAACAAATACAAAATCGTTTAAATAAATAAAAATATTTTAGGAGGCTATTTTATGCTCAAAAAAATCATTGTAGCTGCTTTAGCATTGAGTTTTGTTTTTATTAGTTGTTCTAATAATAATGCTTCAAATAATGCTGCAGGCGGAGAAAAAAAAGATGGATTCACTATTGTAGTTATGCCTAAATTAGTTGGAATTCCATACTTTACTCAAACAGGAGACGGTGCTGTAAAAGCAGGTAAAGATTTAGGTGTTAATGTTATTTATAATGGTCCTACAACTGCTGATGCTGCAGAACAGATCAAAATGTTGGAAGACTATATCACTGTTGGTGCTGATGCTATTTGTGTTGCTCCAAATGACCCTGCTGCTATGGATCCAGTATTAAGAAAAGCAAAAAATGCTGGTATATTAGTACTTGACTGGGATACTCCTGCTAATGCTTCATTAGTAGATGCTTCTATTCGTCAGATATCTGATAAAGAATATGCTGAACATATGTTGGATAAAATGGTTCAATATATGGGAACTGACACTGCTGAATGGGCTATATTAACTGGCGGATTATCTGCTGAAAATTTAAATACTTGGATTAATTTCGCTAAAGATTATGCTACAACTAAATACCCTAATTTAAAATTAGTAGCTGATCCTTTCCCTACAGATGAAAAACAAGATGTTGCTTTATCTACAACTAAAGACATAATAAAAGCATATCCTAATGTAAAAGGATTATTCTGTGTATCTACTCCTACACCTATAGGTGCTGGCTTAGCTGTAAGAGAATTAGGAGTACAAGATAAAGTTAGCGTTGTTGGTTCTGCAGTAAAAGAAGACGTTCAAGATTTATTAACAGATGGTTCTGTTGACTGCGGTTCTTTATGGAACTGTCCTAATTTAGGATATTTAACTGTAGCTGTTGCTAAATATATGCTTGAAGGCGGAAAATTAACAGACGGCGCAGATATACCTGGTTGGGGAGTTATAAAAATGGAAGGCGATAAAAATGTTATTTTAGGACCTCCAGAAGATTATGAAAAACAATAAATAAAATAATTATAAATAGAATTAGGTTGAAGTTTATACTTCAGCCTAATTTTTTATAGTATAGGAGGAATTAATAAATATGAAATATGGTATATATTATTCTTATTGGGAAGAGTCTTGGGGTGCTGATTTTGTAAAGTATATAGAAAAAGTATCTAAATTAGGTTTTGATGTTTTAGAAATCAATGCTTCTGCTCTTTTTGATTATTCGGATAATAAAATTAATGAAGTAAAAAAAATAATTAATGATAATAATATTATATTAACAGCAGGATATGGCCCTATAGCAGAACATAATATAGGAAATATAAATACTAGAAACAAAGCTCTTGATTGGTATAAAAAAGTATTCTCTGTTATGCAGAAATTAGATATACATATTATATGTGGAGCTATTTATTCTTATTGGCCTGTTGATTACTCTAAAAAAATTAATAAAGAAGAAGATTTAAAAATGTCAATTGAAGGCATGAAATTATTAGCTAATATTGCAAAAGAATATAATGTTAATATATGCTGTGAAGTATTGAACCGTTTTGAAAACTATTTATTAAATACTGCAAAAGAGGCTGTTGCTTTTGTAAAAGAAGTTGGTTTTGATAATGTAAAAGTGATGTTAGATACTTTTCATATGAACATAGAAGAAGAAAGTTTTGCTAATGCTATAAAAGAAGCAGGAAAATATTTGGGACATTTCCATCTTGGAGAACCTAATAGAAGAGTACCAGGTGAAGGAAGAATGCCTTGGAATGAAATATTAGATGCTTTAATAAGTATAGATTATAAAGGTTATGCTGTTATGGAGCCTTTTGTAAAAAGAGGCGGAGAAGTAGAAACAGATATAAAAATTTGGAGAGATTTAGTAGCTGATACTTCTGAAGAAAAATTAGATAATGCTGCAAAAAATTCTGTTCATTTCTTAAAAACATTAGAAAAAATCAGAAGAGAATTATTATAAAAAAATAATAAAAAAGAGGTTATAAACTTATTATAACCTCTTAATTTTCTTTTCATTAATAAGAATATATAAAAAATTCTATAATCCCAAATTTAAATATTTATTGATAAAATAACCAACCCCATCTTCTTCATTAGTTTTTGTAAGATGTCCGCATTTTTCTTTTACTATAGCTTCAGCATTTTCAACAGCAACAGATACTCCAGCAAAATCAAGCATCTCCAAATCATTATTATTATCACCAAAAGCCATTATATTATCCGGCTTAATATTATATTGATCTGCTAAATAACTTAATGCCTTAGCCTTTGAAGCATTAGGGCTATGCACTTCTAAATAAACAGGTCTTGAAAATGTATAATATATACTATTTCCAAAAGTTTTCTTTAATTCTTCTGCTATAACTTTTAATCTGTTGTTTTCACCTATAAACATAAATTTGCTGAATGAAAAATCTTCTATATTATCAAAACCTATAGTATAATTATCTATTTTGGCTATTGATACATAAAAATCTATCCATCTTTTATCAACAAAACCTATATTCCATCTTTCAGCTAAAAAACCCTGATGATATATATTATACTTCTCAGCAATCTTTATAAGCTCCTTACCTATAGAAGCATCTAAATTCTGCTGATATATAATATTAGAATTCTTATCAGTTATCATAGCACCATTAAATGATATAAGCTCTGTATCAATATTTAAATCATATAAAAATTTGGTAGCTGCAGAAGTGGGTCTGCCAGTAGACAATATTATTTTTATACCCATTTCAGCAGCTTTTTTTATAACATTTTTATTATATTCACTTATTTGATGATTACTATTTAATAAAGTACCGTCTAAATCGGTAGCTATAAGCTGAATATTATTCAAAGATTATCTCCAATACTTTAATATTTCTTCTTTAAATTTTCTAGCCTCTTTAGCAGGATCTTCAGCATCTCTTATGCTTCTTCCAGTAATGAAAGTAAATACATTAATATCTTTGAAAAGTTTCAAAGTATCTATTTCAAGACCTCCTGTAACAGAAACTTTAAATCCCATTTCAGTTAATTTTTTAATTTTTTCTAAATCGCTGTCAGACCAAGTTTGTCCAGCTAAAAGAGCATCACGGCTTTGATGGTATACAGCCTGAGTAATTCCTGCTTCTTTCCAAGCTTTAGCATGATCAAAAGTCCAATCTCCATAAAGTTCTACTTGAAGTTCTTTAACTTCTTTTAAAGCAGCCTTCATAGTAGGTATAGTTGCAGAACATATAACAGTCATCCAATCAGCACCAGCATCAGCACACATTTTTGCTACTGTACCGCCAGCATCTGCACATTTAGTATCAGCTAATATAATTTTATCAGGGTATAAAGCTCTAAGACATCTTACAGCTTCCATTCCTTCAGCTAAACAAAGAATAGTACCTGCCTCTATAACATCAACTTCATTTCCAACAGCTTTTGCAGATTTTAAAGCTCCGCTTAAAGTAGTATTATCTAATGCAATTTGTAATAAAGGTATAGCCATATTTTTCTCCTTAAAAATTATTTATATTATCAATTTTGTCCATAATAAGCATTTGCACCATGTTTTCTGAAATAGTGCTTATTAAGTAAATACTGTTCTACAGATTTGATTTCAGGATTTATCTGTATAGTTCTATATGCCATTTTAGCAAGCTCTTCCATAACAACAGCATTATGAACTGCTTCTTTAGCATCTTTACCCCAAGCAAAAGGACCATGAGAAGCTATTATGATACCAGGTATGTCCATAGGATTAATGTTTCTCTTTTTTAGAGTTTCTATAATAACAAGCCCAGTATTTTTTTCATATTCTCCTTCTATTTCCTCTTTAGTTAAAGGTCTTGCACAAGGTATATCACCATAAAAATAATCTGCATGTGTTGTACCAAATGCAGGTATATCTTTTCTAGCTTGTGCCCAACTTGTAGCATAGCTTGAATGAGTATGTACTATTCCGCCTATTTCAGGAAATGCTTTATATAACTCTATATGTGTAGCTGTATCAGAAGAAGGCTTATATTTTCCTTCCAATTTATTTCCTTCCAAATCTAAAACTACCATATCTTCAGCTTTCATTACATCATAATCAACACCGCTAGGCTTAATAGCAAATGTTTTAGATTCTCTGTCTAAACCGCTTACATTTCCCCAAGTATATATTACAAGTTCTTTTTTAACGAGTTCAAGATTCTCTTCAAATACTATTTTTTTTAATTCTTCAAGCATGATTTAACAAAATCCTCCCTCTTTCATTTTTTCTAATACCCATTTTTTTTCTTTCATCACATGTTCTTTAGGATTATCTGATTTTTCAGACCACATCTCTATCATAAAAGTTCCATTATAATTAAGTTCTTTTAATAATTTGAAACATTTAACAAAATCAACACAGCCCTCTCCAAAAGGTACCTCTTTGAATTTTCCTTCAAAACCTTCTTTAGGAGCTAGAGTATCTTTAATATGTATTGCAGTAATTTTATGAATTCCTTTTCTTATTTCATCTTCAACATCATTTCCCCAAGCTGTTAAATTTCCTAGATCAGGATAAACTGTAAGCCAAGGACTGTTACAAATTCTGTCATATTCTAAAAACTTAGTGATAGAGTTTAAAAAAGGAGTATCCATAATTTCTATAGCAAGCATTACCTGATATTTAGCAGCCATTTCAAGAGATTTTTTTAATCCTTCTATAAATAATTGCTTTGTCTCTTCATCGCCTTTTTCATAATAAACATCATAACCAGCTAATTGTATTATTCTTATACCTATATCGCTTGCAAATATAATAGCTTTTTCCATAAGCTCCATAGCTTTTTTTCTGGTATCAGGATTCTTACTTCCCATAGGAAATCTTCTATGTCCGCTAAAACACATAGTAGGTATTTTTATACCAGTTTCAAATATAGATTTTACTAATGATTCTCTTTCTTCTTTAGTCCAATCTAATCTTGAAAGTCTTTCATCTGTTTCATCTATTGATATTTCAACAAAATCAAAACCTAACTCTTTAGCATCCAATAATTTCTGATGCCAAGAAGTACTTTTTTCCAATGCTTTTTCATATATTCCAAATAAATTATTGATAATAGCACCCTCCAATATAATTAAAAAAATAGGGAAATAATTAATTAATAAATATTTCCCCATTCAAAAATTATCACTTACTTTTCAAATCTTCTAAATATCCGGATTCATTAAGTTTTTGTTTAAACTCCGGTTCTGATAGAACATTTTTAATTCCAATAACTCTTACGCCTTTTTCAATTGATTCTTTAAACATATCAATAAAATTCAAAGGACAAAATACCAAGTCATAATTAACAGCTGTACTCTTACCTTCAGATAAAGCACAATGGTGAACATTTGCTCCATTAATGCCTAATGACTTAAGAGCTTTTTCAGCAGTCATTTTCATCATTAAACTAGTACCAGATCCATTGGCACAAGAAACTAAAACTTTTAGCATAATAATAATCTCCTTACTATAAAATATTTAAGCATTTGCTTTCTGTTGTTTTTCTTTCATTTTTTCTCTGTATGCTTCATAATCATCAGTGATTAAGAAATATGTATCTTTATTTTTCATATATTGTATCTGAGGTATAGCTATTAATATTAATATTATAATACCAACACCAGCATAACCTAAATATTTCATAATAACTGTAAAGCCAGGCCATAATACTGCCCAGTCCCACATACCTAAATAACCGCCGTAAGCAGCAAGACCTACCCAATAAGCTATGAAAGCTGAACCGAATACCTGACATAATCCTGAAATAAATGGAAGAATCATAGCAGCCTTAATACCGCCTCTGTTATTTGCAAATACAGCTATAGTAGCGTTATCGAAGAATACAGGAATAAATCCAGCTATTATTATAACAGGACTCTTCATAAGTATCAATGTAATAATTGCAAGGAATTGTCCAGCAGCACCGAATAATAAACCTATAGTAACAGCATTTGGAGAACCGAAACCGAAAGTAGCAGCACAGTCAATACCAGGAACAGCTCCAGGAAGAAGTCTTGTAGATATACCTTGGAAAGACTGAGTCAATTCAGTAACGAATGTTCTAACACCTAATTGAAGTATAGCCAAATATACAGCAAAATTCAAAGCTGTTGTTAATGTATAGAAGAAGAAACTTTGTCCTTCTTTCATAAAGTTATTAGCTATTAAGTAATCTCTTCCTAAAGTCAACAATATTATTCCAAAGAATAATAACATCAATATAGAAGTAGATACCATATTTTCATTGAATATTGATAAAAATCCAGGGAATTGTATATCCTCTAATTTTTTACCTTCGCCTTTTCCTTTTAATTTTTCAGCTATAGTAGAAAATATTTTTAAAGCAAATACCTGTTGGTGAGCAACACAGAAACCGCCGCCTTCTGTTAAGTCTTGAGTAATTTCTACTGTTAAGTTAGAACCTACAGCCCAATATAAACCAAGAAGTATACTCATCATTACAAGCATAGGAGTATCACCTAACTCTGGGAAACAGAAAAATATTAGCCAGAAAGCTGTAGCAGCCTGCTGTATTTGTACGTTTCCTGTAGTAAATATAGAACGTATTTTTGTAACTTTTCTAAAAGCAACTAAAAGAATGTTAAATATAAATGCTATAAGAAGCAGAAGCATTACCTGAGAGAAAGATTTACCTATATGCTCCATTGCAGCCTGAACAGCATTTTGTCCATAATAAGGGTCTATAACTGTTGCCTGCAAATTAAATTTATCTTTAAGTCCTACAAGTATAGGTCTGAAATTATTAACAAGTCCGCCAGAACCTACTGAAAGTATAAGGTATCCAACAGTAGCTTTCAAAAAACCTGCTAAACATTCATACCAAGGTTTTTTTAACAGTATATAACCTATTAATACTATAAAACCAATAAAATATGCAGGCTGGGTGAGAATATTTTGGGCAAAATATGTCCATATCTTTAATAAAATCTCCATTAATTATCTCCTTTAATTTTATTCATATCTAATTATAACATAGAACGGAATGGAATATTTTGCTCATGTTCAAAGCAATCATCAAAACCTCTAGGGTGATGATATTGAACTAAATCTTTATCTCTAGGATAAACATATTTACCGCCTACTTCCCATATGAAAGGCTTAAATTGATATTGAAGTCTGTCTTTTTTCATTTGATATAAAACTTCTATTTCTCTTGTATCAGCCATAAAGTTAGTCCATACATCATAGTGTATAGGTATAACTACTTTACATCTTAAAGCTTCAGCCATTCTAAGAACATCTACAGAAGTCATTTTATCTGCTATACCTATAGGATTCTCACCATAAGAACCTAAAGCAACATCAATATCAAAATCTTTACCATGTTTAGCAAAATAAATAGAATAATGAGAATCTCCGCTATGATATATATTTCCGCCAGGAGTTTTTATAACATAATTAACAGCTTTTGTATCCATTTCAGGAACAGTATTTCTCAAATCATCTGGAGGAGTAGTTACCAAACAAGTTCTGTCAAAAGAATCTGTAGCTATTATCTCAACATCCTTAATTTTTACAGAATCGCCTGGTTTAACTACTATACATCTGTCAGCAGGAACTCCCCATTCAATCCATTTTTCAACAGAATATTTAGGACCTATAAAAGGTATAGGCTCTTTAATATTCTTCATAACAGCAGCAGCCACATTAATATCTATATGGTCATTATGATAGTGAGTTGATAATATAGCATCTACTTTTTTTATTGCAAAAGGATCTATAACAAAAGGAGAAGCTCTAAGATTAGGCTGTAATTTTCTTACACCAGCCATATTAGCCATTTGGTGTCCTGCAACCATATTTTTAGTTTTCTTTGTTCTTTTTCCATTGCCGCACCATAAATCTATACATATATTAGCATCGCCTGGTGTCTTTACCCAAATACCTACACATCCAAGCCACCACATAGCAAATGTATTTGGTTCTACAACTTCTTCTTCTATCTCTTCGTTAAGCCAAGTTCCCCATTCAGGAAAACTATCTAATATCCAGCCTTCTCTAGTAATTGAATCAATTTTGCTCATATTTTCTCCTTTTTATTTTAATTTATAATAATGATAAAATTTCCTCCTCTGTAAGGTCTTCTTTTATCATTTTTTCCAACTTTTCATCATCGCCTAAAAATTCAGCGAGCTCAGCTATTGCATCCTGATGCCCATCTGCATTTTCAGCAGCTAATGTAAAAAATAAATAAACTTTTCCATCTGTTTGATAAAAATCAACGCCATTTTTTACTTTTAAAAAACTCATTCCTTTTTTCAAAACACCATCTTCAGGTCTTGAATGAGGCATTGCTACACCATCAGTAAGAACTATATAAGGTCCATATTTATATACATTGTCTATTATAGCCTGAACATATTTTTCTTCTATATTTTTATTATCAACCAAAGATTTTGATCCTATTTTTAATGCCTCTTCCCAATTTGAAACACTTTCTATAATCTTTATATTGCCTTTTAAAAACTCTTTTAACATAATAACTCCAAACTTAATTTATTATATTATTATATAAGTATAATTACTTTTTATAGTTTTGTCAATTATAATAGTACCATTTCCAAAACAAATACTTATTAGAATTTAATTTAAAATAATAATTATTATTATTAAAAAATAAAAACTATTAAATATTTAAAAATTTATATTATATTTTAATTAATAACAATAAATATGAGATAATGAAAAATATTTATTATAAATATTTAATAATTTTATACAAATATTATAATTATTTTACAGCTAAAAAAAATTACTGTAAAATAATATCGTATATCTCTAAATCAGTTAATTCATCGTACATTATTCTTTTAATTTTTTCACTTTCATTTAATAAATCAGCAATTTCTTCCATTAATCCTTGATGCTGATCATTATTTTCTGCTGCTAACGTAAATAATAAAAATACTTTATTATTTTCATCAAAATCTACTCCATTTTTTATTTTCAAAAGAGTAATACCATTCTTTATAACACCATCTTCAGGTCTGGCATGAGACATAGCCATTCCATCTCCAAGAACAATATAAGGTCCGCTTTCTTTAATATTATTTATAATACAGTCTACATATCTAGGTTCTATACATTTATTTTCAATAAGAAGCTCTGCCCCTTTTTTTATAGCATCTTCCCAATTATCAATATTATCAACTATATCTATTTTGTTTCTTATAAGTTCTTTTAACATAAAAAACTCCAAAAATAATAAACTTTTATTTATTATAATATTATACTTTTATTTTTATTATTTGTCAATTCTTATTTTTTATGTACAAAAAAGTTTCAAAATATTAAAGTTATGTTGTATTTAATATATAAAAACAGAAATCACGATAATAAATTATTAAAATATAACAATTTTTATATAAATAGGTTATATTATATAATGAAAATTATATTTACAAATGGAATTTTAATTGCGTCAAAAAAATAGATATTCCAGATTTAGAATGTATGTAGCTACAACCTTGTTAGCTTTTATGATACCAGCTTTATTTAGTATATCTATAGTATTATCTAATAAACAAAAATACTTAGATAACATCATAGAATATATAAATAGAGTAAGCCCAATAGATATATATATATCAGATATAAGCATATCATATAAATTAGAATTAGTTTTAGATAATGTAAAACTATATTCCAAAAACAATAAAGAAGCTTTCTTTGAAATGGACAAAGCTTCATTAAGATTTAACTTCCTTAGAATATTTATAAAAAGAGATCCATTATATCTTTTAAGCGATATAAATATTAATGATGCGGCATTTTATCCTGTATTAATGGATATGTCTATATTTCAAAGTGATAATACCAATAAAACTTCTTTGGAGGATATAAGAGAAATAGTTAATAATATAAGTCCTATATTTATGGATAAAAATATTAACATTAACAACTTTTCAGCTAAAATAGCAGATAATAATAATATTACAGAAGTATCTCTTAATTCGTTAAATGGAAACTTCAGAAATTATGGCTATTTTCTTTCATATGATATAAATTTACCAGATAAAACATTAATACATTTTTCATTAGAAAGTAAAACTAACCTATCAGAAGTCAACACAAAAATATACGCTGAAGATGAACATGGAGACTTGTTCAAATATACATTATTTTTAACAAATGAATATAATATATTAGCAGCAAAGTTACAAAATGAAAATCAGAATGATTTTATAGATTTTAAATATAATGTTGCTAATAAAGATATAGACTTTTCTATTACAAATGTAAAAATAAAAAAAGATAATATATACAAAATGATGAATATAGTTTTAGACACACCTATAATTTATAATTTTGTAAAATTAGATAATAAAACTATAAGCACTGTTAGTAATTATATAAATACATTCAGGGATGCTGAGATAGAAGCATATGGATATTATTCATTTGAAGAAAAAGAAAAATCACATATTAATTTCGATTTAGATATAAGAGATAAATTATTTAATGTGATGGTTAATGCTGAATTAACTAATTCTAATATAATGCTATCAAATGCATATATTAATATTTCAGAAGGATATATTATAGCAAGCGGTATAGTACCTTTGAATGATCCTATATCAAGCGTGCTTTCTTTAAATGTTAACAATGTAAAAGCAGGGGCAAATTATCTATCTACAAAAGTATATCTAAAACCTGTAAATGTTAATGACGATGAAATAAAATCAAGATTTACTATATCATCGCTTAGTTATGCTAATACTATGCCTAATCCTATGACATTTGAATTCTTGTATAAAAAACCTGAAAAAGAAATATCATTAAGATTAATACCAAATGAATATTATCAGCCTTTATATGCCAGTTATTCTCTAGATAATACTAATCCTGTAATAGCTTCTGCAAAAGGCATAATACCTCAGGATATATTTGTAGTATTATTAGGCCAAAATATTATAGATAACTTATCTTCTTTAAATGTAGAATACACTATGAGTAATGCTATGTACACAGGAGGAAAAGGTAATGTACATGTGTTGCAGGCTTCATCTAGAAAAATATATACAGAAGAATATTTAATAAGAATAGGAGCATCTGTTTACAAAAATATTATAGATATTAATGATATTTATTATAGACTTTCTGAAGATGGTGGAATAAATGCTAATGCTAAAATAGAATATGATAAAAACTTCAATGTTAAAATTAATGGAAATGTCAATACTCCTGCTGGAAATTACGGTTTAAGCGGATTCAGCACAACATCCACTAATGGAAGCAAAATAATATATGCTTCAACAGATAAATCAGAAATAATAGCAAGCGGAGTTATAGCTACAAACGGTATAATGGATTTAAATATAAAAACTCCTAAAACATTAAGTATAAAAGATATTGATATAAATGTAGATGTTAATATAAATAACTATATGCAAAAGCCTTTATACTTATATGGTAATGTAAAGGCTAATAAAAACCTTGCTCCAATATTTGCTTTAAATACACAATTTGAATTATCAAATCAAAGTTTAATGTTTACAAATATTATTTTAGATTATGGAGAAAACAGAATAGCAGGAGATGGTATATTAAGTTCTACAGATGGTATAACAAAATTTGCTGCATTATTAAAAGATTTAGAAAACAATGGAATATTTGCAGTAGATACCTCCATCAATAAAAATAATATATATGGTAAAATAACTGTTAATCAGCTGCCTTTCGATATCAGTGGTCAGGCCTATGGCATATTAACTGCTAATGCTACTATAATAGGATTAATGAATAATCCTGTAATTTATCTTGAAAAATTTGATGTGAAAGATTTTCAGATACCTGGAATGCAATTTGATGTTTCTTTAAATGGATATTATAGAGAAAATGAATTAGAGATAAAAGATGTACTTATAACTAAGACAGGAGATTTTGGAACTCTTACAGCAAAACCATTTGCAAAAAAACAACAGATAAAAATACCTTATGCTTATTTCTCAAGAGATCTTCAAAATATGACAGTAGAAGTTAATAATATGACATTTATGAGTTCATTTTCAGGAACAATAAATTATAATATGAGAAAACTTCCTAATGGAAAAGAAGAATATAGACTTCAAACAGGACCTATTACAATAAATAAAAGAAAATTACCTGAATTTGGAACTACAGTCATTAGAGATAAAAATGATATATTACTTACAAACACAAAAAATCATGGTATAAAGGGCTCTATAGTAGGAGAAGATGGAAATACAAGAACTGATTTAATTTATATATATAATAATGATGATATGCTCAATATAGACGGAGTTATAAAAAATACTAAAAAAGATCAAGTCGATTTATTAGTTACATCAGACATAATAAATGTAGAAATTTTTGAAATATTCAATGTATTATTCACAGAAATAAATTCATCTCCTACCAATTTTATGGTAGATGGAAAGCCATATACATTGTATGCCCATATACATGGTGATGCTGATAATGTTGCAATAGACGGAAGATTTTTAGGACATGGAAAAAAAGTAAAAATAGCATATTTCAATGATATATTCGATGATACTATAGTAGATTTCGGTTTTAATGGAAATATGTTTAATGTTAATAACTTAACATTTACATCTAGAAATAATAAAAATTTAACTGTAACAGGCGAAGCAGAAATATTTAAAAATAATATAAATTATATGGCATTTGATTTGCTGTCATCAGATGAACAGCTTGGACTTTTAGATGGTAATTTAAATTTAGGTATAGCCAAAGTTAAAGGTCCTGTACATGTTGACCTTACAGTAAGCGGAAATATTGGAGCACCTAGAATAGGCGGAATACTTACTCTTATGAAAAGCGATGTACAGCTTTCCACTCTTGCTTCCGGAAGTACATATAGAGAAAGAGTTTACGGTATATTAAGTAAAATATATTGGGATTTTACTATAGAAGCTTGGCGTCAGGTTAGAGTTGCTCATAACTTAGTAGGAGATGTATATTTGGAAGAAGGTTCTAAAATGAGAGTTTATAATACTCTTATTGACGGAATAGAACTTGCTGGAACTATAAATGTAGAAAGGGGAAGTATATACTATTTACAAAATGTATATCAGTTAGAAAGAGGTTCTGTAACATTTCCAACAGCTAACAGTTTAGATCCTATAATAGAGGCTACAGCTTTTACATATAAAAAATATTATCCTTCAACAGGAAATACATCTTCTCAGTCATTTGAAAATGAATTAGCAGGTGAAAGTGTAACTTTATATATGGAAATGGATGCAAGATTATCGCAGCTATTATCATCTCAGGATGGAGCATTAAGACCTGTAAAATTCTATACTATACCTGCTTTAGGGCAGTATCAGGTTAATCAGCTTGCTGGAATACCGCAGGGAAGTTTTGGAAGCCGTGAAGATCAAATGTTTGCAGATAGCACAGCAAATAGAAGCAGCATAAATAATGATCAATTACAGCAGCTTACAATGAATTACAGCGATTTACTATTAAGAAGTACTGTATTAAGACCTGTAGAAAGATGGTTTAGACAGTTTTTAGGTATTGACTATATTAACTTAAGCCCTACAGTAGTAAATAATTTATTATTTGTTACAAACAATAACAATATTAGTCCTACTTCTGTATGGGATAATACAAGTGTTGGTATAGGTAAATATGTTTCTAAATATTTATACCTAAAATACGATGTTACATATAGAGTTAATGATACAACAAGACCTAGTTTAAATGGAAGAAACGTAGATCCTTATTATTTTGACCATCAATTTGGTTTTGAAGTGTCTTTATTAAAAAATTATAAACTTGCAAATTTTGTGTTTGAGTATAAAATAAATCCTTTCGATATAAGAGGAAAAGGACAAGATTTTAATATTGTTACTCGGTGGAGATTTTAGTGAATTTTATTAAGAAAAATTGTATTATTTTATTTTCATTTCTTTTGCTTGCTGCAGCTTTGCTGATATCTGCAGAAAGTGACTTTGAAAATTTACAAACAGCAAGAAATATAGCTGTATATGAAGGTCTTACAATCAATCGTATAGATGTTACAGGTGAAGTAAGACTTACAAAGGAACAAATAATAAACAATTTTCCTATAAAAGCTGGAAGTAAATTTCAAAGAACACAAATAAATGAGGCTATAAAAAAATTATTTGATACTCAGTTATTTGACAGAGTTGCAATAGATGCCAACAGAGAAGATGACGGAGTAGTTTTAAATATTGTAGTAGCTGAAAGATTTATAATAAAAGATATAGAATATATAGGAAATAAAAGATTAAGCAGAACAGCTCTTAATGATGCAGTAAAACCGATAATGAAAGCTGGTGATCCTTATATACCTCAAAAATTGAATGATGCTGTTAATGCTATTATCACTAACTATCAGGACAAGGGATATTTAAAAGCTTATGTTGAGCCTAAAGTAGTAGAAAATAAAGATACTTCTGATGTTTTAATACAGATGAATATAGTTGAAGGTAATGAAATTAAAGTTGCTAACATAAGATTCCATGGAAATACTCATTTTACTGCAAATGAACTTAAGAGACAAATGTCAACAAAAGAAAATGGCTTTATGACACTTGGTAAATTCAATGAATTCACATTTGATGGAGACAAAGATAAAATAGTTAAATATTATGCAGACAGAGGTTATTATAGAGCCAAAGTTGATAATGTAAAGTTCACCTATCAATGGAGAAATCCTCAAATAAAGAATGAACAGGATTTAATAATAGATATATATATTACAGAAGGTGATAAATATTATTTTGGTGATATAGGATTTAAAGGAAATTTCATTATACCTTCTGAAAATATACAAAAAGATATAAAATCTAAAAAAGGTGCTTTGTATAATTATACATACCATATGTCAGATTTTCAGGGTATACAAAATAAATACTCTGAAAGAGGTTATATATTCAGACAAGTTATACCTGTAATCAACGTTAATGAAGAAAATAAAATTGTAAATATAATGTATGATATAGTTGAAAATGATAAAGTACATATAGAAAATATTACTATAGCTGGGAATACAAAAACTAAAGATTTTGTTATAGAAAGATATATAGATATAAAACCTGGAGAAGTATTCAATACTGCAAAAATACAAAGAGTACAGGAGAGATTATATAACACTCAATTCTTTGATAATATAAATTTAGGGGTAAAACCTGGTTCTGCTGAAGGGCTTATGGAATTAAATTTAAATGTAACTGAAGGAAAAACAGCCATGGTATCTGGAGGTGGCGGTTTTTCCACTGGTTCCGGATTTAAAGTTTTTGCTTCTATTAGAGAAAATAACTTCTTAGGAAGAGGCTTACAGTTGGGATTAAGCGGGGAATTTGGAGAACAGCAAAAACGTATAGCAGTAAATTTTGCTGAACCTTATTTGCTTAATTTACCTATATATTTAGGTGTAGACTTATCATACTTTAATGAAGGAATAAACACGGGATATGAAATAGGAACAGGTGATTTTGGAATACCTAAATATTCATACTATACTAGACATGGTTTTGAAGGTATAGTAAGACTTGGTTATTATTTTGCTGACTACTATTCAACATTCATAACATTTGATACTATAGTACAGCAGTATCAGCAATGGCATGACCAAGGAGCTACTGCTGCAGGTCCTAATTATGTTCTTAGTGACATAAAAAAATATTTAACCCATAGAGTTAATAAAAAGGATGGGTCTTTCCAAAGATGGGAAAGTGATTGGTTCACAACATTCATTGTCTCATATTCTTTACTTAGAGACAGCAGAAACGATTATTTAAACCCTACTAAAGGAAGTTTCTTAAGAGGTATGGTAGATTTCTATTTTGGACATACACAGCTTACAAGATTAAGTGCTACAGGATTCTTGGCCGTACCTGCTACAGAATGGCTTTCATTTGCATTCTACGGAGAATTAGGACAAATAATTGCTACACCAGGACTCTCTCTTCAAAACGATGCGGATGTTTTATACTATCTTAACCCATTTGAAGATGTAAGGGGATGGGATACATCTAAATATACTATATTTAAGAAAAATAGAGGTTTATCAACTTATGATATGCTAGGTGCTAATGGTTCAGATGGTAAACCTACTACTGATTCTTGGAGTTATGGTAGAGCAAAAGTAAGATTCTTTGCAGAACTTCGCGTACCTATAATACCTAAAACTCTTGGATTTGTTACTTTCCTTGATGCAGGACAATTATGGATGCCATATAGTACAGGTTGGAATCAGGATGGAGATGCTCATTCATATCCTTCTCAATTTATGAATATTAAAGATATATTCGATCCTTCTCAATATATATATTCTGTAGGATTCGGATTTAGACTTACAATACCGATATTTAATGTAAGATTCTATATTGCTAAAAGATTTGTTTACAATAAAGAAGATGTTGGATTTGGTAAAGGTTTTCAGGATTTTGAGGGAGATACATTTACTCCTCTAGGTGCTTGGCTTGGAAGAGGCTGGGGAATTGCATTTACTATGAACCATCCATTCTATTAAAAATATATAAAAATAATTTTTATTATAATTCTAAGGAGATAAAAATGAAAAAGTATTATATTATGAGTTTATTATTTATAGCGGTACTTACAGTATCTATTGTTAGTCCTAGAGTTTTTACTCAGTCATATAGACTCACAAAGGTTGGATATATTGATCTTGAAAGAGTAATAAAAGAACTCACAAGCGATGATGAATTTGTTGAAAAGTTAAAATTAAAATTGGAAGAATATAAAACAAGAGATGCTATGCAGACAAATATGGAAGATACATCTATAGCACAAAACAGAGATTATTCTTTGAGAGGAGAAGTAAAAAGACAAGTTGCTAATTCTCTTATGTCTATAGTAAAAAAAGAAGGATATACTCTAATACTAGAAAGAACTGAACATGCTATTCTTTATGCTGATAGAAATTTTGATATAACAGAAGCTGTTATAGCAAATGTTAAAGCATCTTTGCAAAAATAATAAACAGAAAATAATTTAACAATGATTTTTATAATAACTAAAATGCATTAAAGTTAATTAATGCATTTTAGTTTTTTGTATAAATAAAATGGAGAAATTTATTATGAAAGTAAAAGATATAAGCAATTTTATTCAAGCAAAAAAAATAATAGGAGATGAAAATAAAGAAATATCTACACTCTCCCCTATTAATGACATTATAGAAAATTCAATAGTATGCATAGATAATAACAAATATCTTGAAACTGCATTAAACAGTAATGCCAATGCATTGATTTTGAGAGAAGATACTGCTAATGAAATAAAAGATTTAAAAAATAAAACTGCATTGATACATAATAATCCTAAAGAAGCATTTATCAAATTGCTTTACTTTTTATTTGAAGATAAAAAATATCCGCTTGGCACTATAGAATCTACAGCAGTAATAAAAGAAAATGCAAATATAGATAATAATACTTATATAGGTGATAATGTACATATAGGAAAAAATACAACAGTTGGAAAAGGAACTATTATAGAAGCCAATGTATTTTTAGGTGATAATGTAATTATTGGAGAAAACTGTATTATTTATGCTAATGTTACTATTCATGACAGATGTGTAGTAAAAGACAGAGTTATAATTGGTTCTTCTACTGTTATAGGAAATGACGGATTTGGATTCTTCGAAGTTAATGGAAAGCAAATGAAAATACCTCAAAGAGGAAATGTTATAATAGAGAATGATGTTGAGCTTGGAGCGAATGTTTGTATAGATAGAGCCACATTAGGTTCTACTATAATAAGGGAAGGTGTAAAAGTAGATAATCTAGTGCAAATAGCACATAACTGTGATATAGGAGAACATTCTATTATAGTATCTCAAGTAGGAATAGCAGGAAGTTCTAAAATAGGAAATCATTGTATATTAGGAGGACAGGCTGCATTAGCAGATCATGTTACATTAGGAGACAGAGTTATATTTGGAGGAAGAACTGCTGTAATGTCAAATGTAAAAATACCTTCAAATTCTATTATGCTTGGGACTCCGGCACAAAATATAGAAAGAGAAAAATTAAAAATGATTGCAGAACAAAAATTACCTGAATTGATTAATCTGGTTGAAGAGCGTTTTGAAATAAAAATAAAAAGAATTAAGTAAATTTATTTTAATAAAAATTGTAAAAAATAATATGAAAATATCAAATATTTTTTTACAAAAACTCAAAACTATTGTATATTAAATATTATTAATTTTTATATATAAATAGGATTATTCTATGGAAAATAAAAAATCTCTTGGACTTCAGTTTAAAATATTTGTACTTCTTACAGTATCTATATCAATAATGTTTGTAGCTGTTATTACTTATATGGTAACACATAATATTTCTACTTCAAAAAGAAAAGGGTATGCCTCTACAGAATATATGATTACAACATATGCTAAAGATATAGAAATAGAAATGCTAAGTTATATATCAACGTTAAAAACATTGTCATCATCACTAAGAAATGATATAGTAAATGGAACTGTTACAAGAGAATCGCATGCAATAATTTTAGGGGATATGCTTCAAAATAATAAAAACTTATTTTCAATATATGAAATGTGGGAAAAAAACGCTTTTGACGGAAGAGATAATGAGTTTATAGATACAGATTATGGTTCTGAAGTTGATGGAAGGTATGGTCCTTCATATTTTTATGATAATAATGTAGTTACTTATGATAAAGTGTATCAAGAAGAATTTGATGCTAATCCAAATTATTATACTATACCAAAAAGTACAAAACAATTATATATAAGTGATGTAGAAAAAGATGATACTTATGAGGATGCTGGAACTGTATTGACTGTTAGTGTAGTTGAGCCTATATTAAATGATTCAGGCAATTTTTTAGGTACTATAGGGGTTGATTTTTCTGCAGATAACTTAGTTGCAATAGTATCTGATATATCTACAAATAATGGTTTAGTTGGATATTTAATTAATCAAAACGGAACTATACTTGCTGCAACTAATACTCAAAATATAGGGAAACAAATATCAGATATATATAAAAATCATTCAAAAGAAATAATTGATAATTTAAACAATAATAATAAATATTCTTTCGTAACCAAAATAGATGACCAAAAAACATTTAATATTTTAATACCATTAGATTCATTGAAAGATGATAATAATTCATTAGCTCTACTTGTAAATGTACCTGAAATTGTCATAGTAAAAGAAAATATAAAAAATGCTATTGTAACTTGTATATTAGCTATTATTATTATTATAGTATTTTTAATCATTATAAATATTGTGATAAAGAAAAGTATAATAGACCCTATATTGAAAGTTATGCATATATCTGAAAAACTAAGCAGCGGTAATTTAAGTCCTGATGAAAATAAATCTTTAAGCAGCAGGAAAGATGAAATAGGAATGATATTTAATTCTATTCAAAATACTCAAAATAAATTATCAAATATAATAAAACAAATACTAGACACCACTAATACTATGGAAAATGCAAGTAAGAATGTAAGTGCTGGTACAATGGATTTATCAAGCAGAACTGAAAAACAAAGAGATGATTTAAAACTTATAAATGAAACTATGACTAATACATTAAAAGTTATAGATAAAACTACTAATGATATAGTATTAACTAATGATAAGATACAAGTGCTTACAAATTCAAGCGAACATTGCTATAATCTATCAAAAGAATCTATGGTTCTTATGGAAGATATTACAAAAGCAACTTCTGAAATTTCAAACATAACAAAAATTATAGATGATATAGCTATGCAGACTAATATACTTGCTCTTAATGCATCAGTAGAAGCGGCACGTGCCGGAGAACAAGGAAAAGGCTTTGCTGTTGTAGCTGCGGAAGTAAGAAATTTAGCACAAACTTCTCAGGAATCTGTAAAAAATATTACAAATATAGTTAATACTAGTATAGAAAAAATACAGGATGGAAATAAAAAAATAAAAGAAACTATGGATGCATTAGAAGATATCACTAATAAAGCTAGAGAAAGCAGCTATATAGTAAGTCAAATGGTTGAATCTTCTACTCAGCAAGATGCTTCTGCAAGAGAGGTTCAAAGTGCCGTTAATAGTGTTGATATTAGTGCTGAACAAAATAGCAATTTGGTAAAAACTAATGCTGATATAGTTATTGATATGGAAAAAGAAACTGAAAAACTTGCTGATCTGATGAAATTTTTCAGTTTAAAATAAAAAATATTTTTATGATAGCTGAAAATATATAAATTTACAAACCATAATTATTTGGTATATACTAAAAATTTTTAACTTTGTCAACTACTAGCCGTACGAATGTACTTTATACGTGCGGCTTATTACTTGTTATTGTACAAAAACTAATAATTTATATTATTCCAACAATATTAGATTATATTTTATATCATCAAAAATTATAATTTAAATTTAGAAATATAAAAATTGACAAAATATAGTTGTTTAAGTATATACTGAAAATTTTTAAATTTATAACTCTGCCTCACACCCAACCCTATTTATATTTTTTGAAATTATATTTATAATAAAGCAAATACTTTTTTGGAGCATAAAATGAAATTCGCTTATTTAATAATGGATAAAATTTTTGACAGTAAAAAAGATAAAGCATCTATACATAATGGCATTTCACAAATAATAGGAGTTTCAAATATAGAAGAAGCATGCAAAATAGCTAAAGAATTAAAATCAGAAGGCATTGACTGTATAGAGTTGTGCGGAGGATTCAGAGAAGAAGGAGCTAGAAAAATAATAGAAGCTACAGAAAATAAGATCGCAGTTGGATTTGTAGTGCATTTAGAAGAACAGAATGATATTTACAAAAAATTGTTCGGAAATGAGAATTAAATAATTATATTAAGAATTGGATTTATATAAGAAACCGGCAACTATAGTAACAATACCAACAAGCATAGTGAAAGGTGCTAAAAATCCCATAAAACCTTCAGGATTTTGTCCTACCATAGCTATAAATAGAAAGCTGATAGCAAATATAGCAAGTCCTATTACTAGAATAATAATATTTTGTTTAGAAAGTTTATCATGATTATTTACCATATTCAATATACAAAAAAAGTTTATAGGTATTACACTACAAACTCTGCTTACTCCGTTTCATAAATTGATTGTTATTTGCTCGGGGCCGGAATCGAACCGGCACGGTCACAAGGACCAGCAGATTTTAAATCTGCTATGTCTACCAATTCCATCACCCGAGCTGGTAGTTGCCTAAAATATTAACATATAATAAAAAAAAATCAAGTGATATTTTTGATTTTTTTTATATTTTATAAATTAATCAGATTAAAGTATACTATTTTCATATTTGAAATATATTAGAAAAAATATTGACATAAGTATAAATTATTGATAATATGATATATTATTAAAAAAAATTTCAAAAATTCAAGAGGTAATTAAAGAATGTTCACAGCTACATTATATGCACAAGGACAACAAGCTCAGGCAGGAGGAAACCCATTAGTATCTATAGGTATGATGGTTGCCATATTTGCCATATTTTATTTTTTGTTAATAAGACCGCAAAAACAACAGCAAAAAAAATTAGCACAAAGTATAGCTGAATTAAAGAAAGGAGATAAAATAATAATAGCAGGTGGAATAATAGCTGAATATGTTTCTGATAAAGAAGGCGGAAGAGTTGCAATAGTTAAAGTAGGTGAAAATACTAAAATGGAAATAGTTAAATCTTCTATATCTGCTGTAGTTACAGAAGAAATGCTAAACACTCCTAAAAAAGAAGAGAAGAAAAAAGAGGATAAAAAAGCTATAGAAGATAAAAATCAATTAAAAGAAGATTTGGAAAAAGCTCAGGCAGAAGATAAAAAAGAATAATAACTAAAAATATAATAATAGGATAGTATAATATGAGTCATAATTTAAGACTAGCATTCATCATTTTAGGACTTGGTGTAATGGCTTGGTTTATTACTCCTACAGTGAGATGGTATTTTTTCACATCTGATGAAAAGAAAGAAGAAAGTAATATGTCTTTAGATGAAATGATAGCTAAAGGATATACTAAAGAACAAATAGATAATGTTCAATCCCTTAAACGTTTAAGAAGCGAATCTGTAAATATGGGTTTGGACTTACAAGGCGGTATAAGGATAGTACTTCAGGCTGATTTTGAAGAGTATGCAAACAGATTGGACAGAACAGTTTCATCTCTTACAGCTGAAGAGAAAAATGATGCTATGGAAAGACTTATATCAAGACTTAGAGGAAGAATAGACCAATTTGGAGTAAGTGAAGTAGGTATAAGAAAGCAGGGAGAAGACAGAGTAGTTGTTGAACTTCCTGGTGCAAGAGACCCTGACAGAATAAAAAGTGTAGTACTTAGTCAGGGAGCTTTAACTTTCAATTTGGTTGATGAACAAGCTACAGCTACTTTAACTACTAATGATATGCTTATGGGAGTATTCACTAATACAGCTAAAGTACCTGAATATGGAAAACAGCTTTATTTCTATAGCGAGAAAGATGATTTTGGAAGAAGAGTAAGGGGAGCTCCTGTTATTGTTAATAAAGAACCTTCATTAGAGGGAAGTGCTTTAATCAATGCTCAGGTAGGCGGCGGTCAATTCGGAGAGGTTACTGTAGAATTTGAACTTAATGCCGAAGGATCTACTCAATTCGCTGAAGTTACTGCACAAAATAAAAATAGAATGCTTGCTATAGTATTAGATGATAAAGTTATAAGTGCTCCTAATATTAATGATGAGATAAGAGGCGGAAGAGGTGTTATCACAGGAAGATTCACTTTAGAAGAAGCTCAGGACTTAGCTAGAATATTAAAAGAAGGAGCTTTACCTCTTAATGTTAGCATTGTAGAAGAAGAAGTTGTAGGACAGTCTATAGGTGCTGACTCTGTTAAAGCTGGAGCTACTGCATTACTTATGGCTGCTGTTTTAGTTGCTGTATTTATGATAGCTGTATATAGAGTATCAGGAGTTTTATCAACTATTGCGATGCTTGTAAACGTTGTACTCATTATAGCAGTATTATCACCTTTAAGATTTACTTTAACATTGCCTGGTATAGCCGGACTTATTCTTACTATAGGTATGGCTGTTGATGCCAATGTTATCATATTTGAGCGTATAAAAGATGAGTTAAAAGTAAAATCTAGTGTTGCTGATGCTATTATATCTGGTTATGACAGAGCATTTGCGACAATATTTGACTCCAACATTACAACTATAATTGTAGCTTTAATACTTTGGATATTCGGAAGTGGTCCTGTACAAGGTTTTGCTATTACTTTGTTCTTCGGTATTTTAATAAACCTATTCACAGCTGTATTCATTACAAGATATATCTATGAAGAGATTATAAGAACTAAAATAGTAAAGAAAGCAGGATTCTTCTTTATTTAATATAACTTCTTAAAAATAAATAGGATTTCGTAAATGAGTGAAGATATAAAAAAAGAAAATAATGATTTGACAAAAAATAAAATACCGTTTGTTAAAATTATGCCTATAGCTGCTGTGGTATCATCTATATTGTTTATAGCTTCTATTGCATTATTTATAAACAAACTTACCACAAACAGCTTTAATATGGGTATTGACTTTGCAGGCGGTGTTGAATTAAAAGTACAGATAGATAATCCTGAAGTAATTAATATTGCTGAAATAAGAGCTTTATATAATAATTTCGGAACAGAAACTGTTAATATACAGGAACTTGAAGGTGCTGATAATGTAAATGCCTTTCTTTTAAGATTCAGAGGTTCTAATGAAGAATCTGACAGAGCTATGAAGGTGCTTTATGATAAATATACTCAGGAAAAAGTTAAGCTAATAGGAAGCAACATCATAAGCGGTGTAGTATCTGCTGACAATTTAAAATTGGCATTTATTTTGATAATCGTATCTTGGATTATCATAATGATATATATTACTATAAGATTTAATTATAGATATGCTTTTCCTGCTATAATTACTCTTATACATAATGTTGTTATAGTATTCGGTATACTTCTTTTCTTAAATAAAGAGTTTTCAGTATTAGTTCTTTCATCAATGCTTACTTTGATAGGTTATACAATCAACGACATTATCGTAGTATTTGACAGAATAAGAGAAAATGCTGATTCAAAGAAACCTTTCAAAGAGATAGTAAATATAAGTTTGAATAACGTTGTAGGAAGAACAATCATTACTAGTATTTCTACCCTACTCGCTGCACTTGCCATTATGATATGGGGAGGATTCATACTTTATGATTTCGCATTCACATTCTTCTGCGGTGTTGTTGTAGGTACTTATGCTAGTAATTTCATAGCAAGCGGACTTTTAATACTATTTATGAAAACCAAGAAAGACTAAAAATTTAAAAAATTATAAATTATAAAAAGAGTATGCATTGTTTATGATGTATGCTCTTTTTTATTTGCAATATAAAAGTTTTATAACAATATAAAAATAATTTTTTATAAACTTAAAAATTTTTAGTATATACCTAAACAACTATATTTTGTCAATTTTCAATTATTTATGAATGTAATTTTGATTTATTAATAGTATAAAATACTATTCCTTTTTAGAAAGTATGTTTTATATGTAAAATAAATTGTTTGTTTTTTGTATAATAATAAGTAATCAGCCGCACGTATAGTTGGCATTTGATAAGGATAAGCGATACCGTGCGGGTTGGTGGTGCGGCTCGCACTTTTGACAATATATTGATTTTAATATATCATATTCACAAAATTGTTTAGGCTTTATAATGACTGAAAAAATTAATAACTTAAAACAATATATCAATGAGAACTTTCTCCTTACATTGACAAATAAAGGTATATATAATCGTTCTATAAAAGATATTGATAATATTATAAATAACAGCCCTGAAAAAATACATATTGAAGAAGCTGAAGATAAAATAAAAGTTACTATAGATACAGGCGAAAAAATAGAAGTAATTCTTAATGATGAAGATATAAAATCAAGTAAATGTTCATGCCCTTCAAAAGATATTTGTAAGCATATTATAATGTCGCTTTTATATATAGAACATTTAGACACAGAAAATAAAGAAAATGAAAGCAATAACGATACAGCAGAAAATAATACAGAAATAGAAAAAATAAATGATGATATACAAAATAATACATTCGATGAAGTAAAAAATATTAGTTATGATGAAATAAAAAAATCAAGCACAAAAAGAAATTTTGAATATGCTTTAGATAGATTTAATGATGATATTGAAGCGGATATAGAAGAAAAAGCAATGCTTGAAATAAATATACCTGAAGAAAATGTAATTATTTATTTTCCAAAAAAAGACAGTATAAAAAAGGCAGTATGTTCCTGTAAAGATTCTTCTCTTTGTGCTCATAAAATAATGGCAATACTTAAATACAAACAGATGTACAATTCACTTGAAGAAATTAAAGAAGAAGATAAAGAAATAGATGAAAACATTTTAAAATTTTCAAAAGACTACATAGAAAATATTTTTGAAAAGGGAGTTTATTCATGCAGTGAAAAAGATTTTGACATAGCAGAACAATTAAGTATAAAACTTCAAGTAAAAAATATGCCTGAATTGGCAAAGATGTTTAGAAGTATTGCCGACAGTATTGATTCTATGATAAATAAGCATGCATCATTTAATAAATTATTTACTTTCGCTATACTTTCAAGACTTTATAATACAATAAAAAATATAGAAAAAGCAAAACAAAACAATGATAATAGAACTGTAAAACTTCTAACAGGAGAAAATAGAAGTAAATATATAAATAGAAAAAGTGCTGAATTATTAGGTTTAGGTGCTTATCCTTGGATTTCTTCTACAGGATATTTGGGAGCAAGTGCTTATCTTTATAATTTAAATACTAAAAAATTATCATTCTTTTCTTATGTTATACCTACTTTTTATGATAATGCCAAGACTTCTTATGATGATGTAAGGAGCAATTATAGAAAAAAAATTCACTTTGAAAATAATATATCTATAGAAGAAATTTCAAAATATAAACTTAAATTTATAAATTATAAAGTTAATGATGAAGAGAGAATATCATCAAGCAAATTTACTTCAGTTATTCTAAATGATAGAATGAATTATACATTATTAAAAGAAATAAAATATTCTAAAAATAATGAAGAACTATTTGCTAAAAACTATGATGATATAAAAAATATAGATTTCAAATATGATTATTTCAATAAAAATGACAGAGCAAAAATCATAATAGCTGAATTTCAAATAATAGAAAATCAGGAATTCGATAAAATAGATCAAGTACTTTATTTTGATATTATAAATCACTATGAAGAAGATAATGAAGAAAGATTAACTTTGAATGTAAAATACACATCTATTCATTCAAATGGAATCAAATATATAATGAATTATAAAAATTCAAGTGTTGATAAAGATAGATTTATTGTATTAGAAAAAACTAAATATTATATAAGACCTGTAAGTATAATAAATGCGAATGCTGTTGTAAATATATTTTTTGATAATTAATCACAATTTAACAGCAAGAAGTTTCTATTCTTCCTGCCGTCAAATATAAATTTATGATCACTTATGTACGAATTCTCTAATCTTTTTAGCAGCCTCTTTCAATAAAGGTATATCCTGAGTCAAAGCTATTCTAAAGTAATTCTCACTTCCAAAAGCAATACCAGGAACTACAGCAACACCTGTTTCATCTAATAATCTCATAGCAAAATCAAGTGAAGGCTCTTTAGAAAATTTCTCATATCCTACAAATAAGTAAAATGCTCCTCTGGGCTCTATTACATCGAATCCTAAATCTGTTAATTCTTTAGCTAGGAAGAAAGCACGCTCTTTATAAATATCTCTGAAGCTCTCTATAACAGGATATTTTTCTAAAGCATATTCAGCAATAGCACAAGAAAGAGTTACCATACTTCCTACATTATTGAAACTCGCATTAACTAAACATTTTCTAACATATTCAGGAGATATACTGTATCCTATTCTCCAGCCTGTCATAGAATGAGATTTAGAAAAACCATTAAGCACTATAACTTTATCCTTTATAGAAGGATAAGAAGCAAATGAAGTAAAAGGATAAAATGATATAGCAGAATATATTTCATCAGCTATTATAAATATATCTTTTTTTTCAAAATATTTAACAAGCTCATCCATCTCTTCTTTTTTAAGCATATATCCTGAAGGGTTTCCAGGATTACTGAAAAGTATAGCCTTAGTTTTATTTGTTATAACTTTTTCTATTGCCTCAGGCTTAATTACAAGATGATCAGGTCTAGTATCTAAAAATACACATTTACCATAAGAAAGATTTACAGACTGTTCATAAGGAGAAAAAAAAGGAGTAGGTATTATAACTTCATCATCTATATTTAAAATAGTTCTAAATACAGAAGAAATACCTTCCATAGAACCAATATGCATAGTTACATTATCAGCTTTAATATCAGAATTATAATATTTATTATAATGATTAGCTACCAATGTTCTTATATGTTCGCTTCCGCCTGATTGAGTATATCCTAAAGTGTGAGTTTTAGCATACTCACATCCGTATTCAATTAATTCTTTAGGAGGCAGCAAATCAGGTTCACCTATTGTAAGCATTATAGCATTTTCTTTTTTCTGTGCTTTTTCGGTAAGTTCTCTTATAAGCGAATATGGCACTTGAACTATGTTTTTATTGAGTTCCATAACGATTCTCCATAGATATTTTTTTAATTAATACATTCAAATATAATATTATATACAATAATATTATATATAATAATCAATATATTTTACCAAAAATATTTAATTTGTCAATTTCTATTATAAAAAAGTGGAATATTTTTTATAAAAAAATATATAATTAGCTATATAAATTTAATATAAAGTAATAAGTATTAATTAAAATTTTGAAATAAAAAAGCCTCCGTATACACAGAGGCTTTACAATTATTATTTATTGTAAGAAATTATTTTATTTTCTTAAATCATCTACCAATTTAGTTTTATCAGCAGTTTTCTCATCTTTAGTTTTTACTACTTTAGCAGGATTTCCAGCAACCACCTGATTTTCTTCAACATCTTCTATAACAACAGCACCAGCACCTATTACAGCATTCTTTCCAATATGAACACCTTCAATAATAACTGCATTAGCACCTATTACAACATTATCCTCTACAATAACAGGTTTAGCAGAAGGAGGCTCAATAACACCTGCAAGTACAGCACCAGCACCTACATGACAATTCTTTCCTACAATAGCACGTCCTCCTAAAACAGCACCCATATCTATCATAGTACCCTCTCCTACTTCAGCACCAATATTTATAACAGCTCCCATCATAATAACAGCATTATCACCTATTGTTACTTTATCTCTGATTATAGCACCCGGCTCGATTCTTGCATTAACATTAAAATAATCTAAAGTAGGAACACCAGAATTTCTTCTGTCATTTTCCAAATAATAATCTTCTATGGAATCTTTATATCCTTCTAATATAGCTTTTATATCCTCATAATCTCCAACTACAAAATGAAAATTTCCTGAAGAAAATACCTTAGCATTAGTTTTTATTTCAGCTAAATTTCCTTTTATATACATTTTAACTGGTGTTTTCTTTTTAGAATTTTTAATGTAAGCAATAATATCTTCTGACTTTTCTAACATATCCATTTCCGTATTCTCCTATAATAATTTTTAACAGCATTATCGACTTGTTATTTATAATTTTTATTAAGCTAAAACCTCTTTCATTCTATAAAGACCAGGTTTTTTACCTACAAGGAATTTAGCAGCTTTAATAGCACCATTAGCAAAAATTCTTCTAGAAGTAGATGAGTGCTTAATCTCTATAATTTCATCATCTCCATAAAAAATAACACTATGATCTCCTACAACAGATCCTCCTCTTACAGAATGCATACCTATTTCTTTTTTATCTCTTACATGAAGACCGCTTCTTCCGCTTACTAAGAACATTTCATTATCTAAAGCATCATTAATAACATTGAATAAACTTTTAGCTGTTCCGCTTGGGGAGTCAACTTTTCTATTATGATGTGTTTCAATGATTTCAATATCAAAATTCCTAAGCTGAGGAGCTATTTTAGATACTATCTCATTCATAAGATTTATTCCTATACAAGTATTAGATGATAATACTATAGGTACATGTGTAGAAGCTTCAACAATCTTAGCAAGCATAGTTTCATCATAACCTGTAGTACATATAACCATAGGTATATTATTTTTAATACTATAATCTATCATAGCAGGAAGTCTTGAAAAATGAGAGAAATCTATAATAATATCTCCCTTTTCATTTGTAAAATCATCAGCAAAACCTGATATTTCTAATTCTCCTTCTTTTTCTATAACTTCTTTTAAAATTGAGCTCATAACTCCTGTTCCATGTATTAATACTTTCATATTTTTCTCCTTTTAATTTTTATAAAATTATTTTTTTAATCCGTATTTATTTATAATATTTATTACATGCTCTCTATTTTTATCACTCAAAGGACCTAATGGAGAACGGCATTCACCAACATTAAATCCAATAATATTCATAGCCTCTTTTATAGGAGCAGGATTAGTTTCTATAAACATAGCTCTTGTTAAATCTATATATTTAATTTGAGCTTTGATAGCCTCATTTACATTTCCATTAAGAAAATTCATAACCATATCATGATTTTCTTTAGGAATAATATTACTAGTAACAGATATAACACCTTTAGCACCTAAAGCCATCATAGGAGTTACCATATCATCATTTCCAGAATATAAATCCAACTTAGGTGCAATATTAGCTATATCGGCAACATAACCAATATCACCGCTTGCCTCCTTAATACCCAAAATATTAGAAATCTCAGACAATGTTTTTATAACATTAAGAGATAATTTTACCCCTGTTCTTGAAGGAACACTATATATAATCACAGGACATTTAACACTATTTGCTATTTTCGTATAATAATCAATAATTCCGCTTTCATTACCTTTATTATAATACGGAGTAACAGCCATTACCATATCAGCACCATACTCGTAAGATTTTTTACTGAACTCTACTGCTGATGCTGTGTTATTAGTTCCTGTACCGGCTATAACTATAGTTCTTTTTTTTGTACGCTCTATACAAAATTTAATAACCTGCATTCTTTCTTCAGGTGTAAGAGTAGCGCTTTCTGCTGTAGTACCCGCTGCAATTATAGCATCTGTTTTATTAGCTATTTGAAATTCAATTAACTCTTCTAATTTTTCATAATTAACTTGATTATCTTCCGTAAATGGTGTTATTAAAGCTACACCAGCTCCCTCAAATAATGACATATTAATCTCCTTTAATTATATATTGTATTTCTTTTTTTTTCTATAGTAAAAACAAAATAATGATATTACTTTATAAACTTATCTTTATTTTTATATGTATTATAAACATTTAATATCTGCATTTTCACCCCTATATTAATGGCATTTTCATCTATATCAAATAAACCATTATGAATAGGTGCATTGATTTTTTCATTAGAAACTCCTAAACTAAAGAAAGCTCCTTTTACTCTTTGAACATAATAACTAAAATCTTCAGCTGTCATATTAGCTTTTTCAAGCAGGCAATTTTCTTTACCCAAAAAAGATTCAGCAGAATTTTTTACTATATTAACAGCATCATCATGATTAATCAAAGCAGGATATGAAGGAATATTAACAAATTTTGCATCAGCATTAAAACTTTTTGCTGTATTGTTAATTATATTTTCTATCATACTTAATCTTTTGTTTCTAGTATCATCATCGCATAGCATTCTGATAATACCTTCCATCTTAACATTATCAGCCACTACATTATTAGCACTTCCTCCGTTTATAGTTCCTATATGAAGCCTCATACTTCCGTCTGTAAAAGCTGAAGTAAAGCTATGAAGCTGAGTTATAATATGAGCAGCAATTACTATAGCATCTATACCATTATATGATTTAGCTCCATGGGCAGATTTTCCATATATATGCACTTCAAACATATTAGAACTAGCATACATTGCTCCATAAGTAACACTTACTTGTCCTACATTTATTTCAGGACGAACATGAAGCCCATAAATAACATTAACATTATCTAAAGCTTTTTCATTTATCATAGGCAAAGCTCCGCCTGTAGTTTCCTCTGCAGGCTGATATATAAGCCTAATATTACAAGGAGGCTTTATTTCCGAAAAATATTTTGATACGCCTGTAAGCACCGCAGTATGAACATCATGTCCGCAGGAATGACATTTACCCTTATTTTGTGATGAATAAGAGCAGTTTTTTTTATCTTCCATAGGCAAAGCGTCCATATCTGCCCTAAAAGCTATAGTAAAATCTTTATCTTCGCCTTCTATATCTGCTATTATTCCTGTTTCAGCAACTTTATTCTTATATTTTATATTTAATGAATCAAGTATAGAAGAAATTTTTTCTGATGTTCTAAACTCTTGAAATCCAAGTTCAGGATGGGCATGCAAATCTCTTCTTAAATCTATTAAAAAGTCTTTCATAGCTGAAAGAGCATTTTCTGATATTATATTATCCTGCATTATTTAAACACCTCAATAAAAAAACAGTTATACCATATAGATATAAAACATTACTATGTATATTATTTTTATTAATTTTAGAATTATTAAAAAGATTACTTCTTAGATTTTGAAAGGGTACGTTTTGAAGATTTATAGAATTTAGAAAATTGAAAGCATATATTTGAATGATTATATGAACGGCCTGAAATACAGGTGAATGAAGTGTACATTCTAAACTCCTTAAATTTTTATTTATAGTAATATTATTATATGTAATAATATATTAAAAGTCAAGAAAAACTAAATTATTTTTTTATAAAAAGATTTGAATTATCAGAATATAAAAATTATGGAATTAATGGAAATATATTATTTATTTTTTCTCAGTATCTGCTGCAACTGTATTATATACAGAATCAACAATATCAGTAACTCTCACTCCAAAACATTCGTCTATAACTACAACTTCACCTTTAGCTATTAATTTACCATTAACAAGCAAATCAACAGGCTCACCAGCTAGTTTCTGAAGCTCTATAATAGAACCTTCACCAAGACTTAATATCTCTTTAATGCTTAAACGAGCTCTTCCTAATTCTACTGTTACATTTATTGTAACATCCATCAATAGGCCGATGTTATTAGAAGGTATACCATTAGAATTTTTATTGTCTACACTACTCATTATTTTACTTTTATTATTTATTATATTACATGATCGATTATATTATATATATTTATTCAATAATTTCAATTATATTTATAAAAAAATAATAAAAAAGCGGGAAATTACTCCCGCTTCATTATATTGGTAATTATTTTAACTTATTATCTAGGTTTATTAGTAAGTCTATCCATAGGATTGATAATATCAGTAACACGAACACCGAAGTTTTCATCTATTACTACAACCTCACCTTTTGCTATTAACTTACCATTAACAAGCAAATCAACAGGCTCACCGGCTAATTTTTGAAGCTCTATAATAGAACCTTCACCAAGTCCTAATATATCTCTAATAGTCATAGTAGCTCTACCAAGCTCTACAGTCATATTCATGGTTACATCCATGAGCAGACCGATATTTCCTGTTCCTTGTACGTCAGATGCAGGCATTAGAGAGTTAAACTCAGCATGCTGTACTCCTAATTGAGGACCGGAATCAAAGGCTTGATTATCTACAAGTCCTGACATAGAGTTATTAGCAGAAGCTCCAGCATTTGAAGTATTTCCTCCAGCAGAAGGTGCTGCAGCATTATTAGATGCAGAACCTATAAGGCTTTGTAATAATGGAAGCTCTAAAGCAAATACATAAGGAGCATTCTCCACTTCACCTTCAATAGAAAGTGAACCGCTTACTATAGCTAAAGGACCTGGTATATTAATACTGAAAGCATCCTCTAATATAGAAGTTTCTATAGGAGAGTTAGTAAAAGTTCCTCCAAACCTTGAAGATAAAGCACTGTCGGAAACTCCCACCATTTGAGAGAAAGCCTCTTTCAATACTTGTGATACCATATCATTCAAAGCTGCTTCTTTTTGTCCCATCATAAGAGAAGCAACTATTAAAGCTTCATTTTCTCCCATGAAGTAATAAACATTTCCTGTAATAGAGCCTGTATATCCTACTTTAGCTTCTATCATTTTGCCGGAAAGCATTTGATGTAAATTATTTACATCTCCGACTGTAGTTGTAATATTAGTGATAGATACAGTCTTTGTAGAAATAGAAGATAATGAGAAAGCCTGATTCTCAGCTATCATTTTAGCAGCTTCATTGAAAAGCTGTTTATCTACATTTCCGCCTCCGTTATTTGATGCTTTAGGAGCAGTGTCTCCTCCAAAAGCTTCATCGGCACCTTTTAACAAAGCTTCTATTTCGTCTTGAGATAATGCACCGTCACTCATCATAACCTTAATCCTCCTCTTTTAATAAATCGTCTTCGGTTATATCAGCCTCTCCATCCATAACACCTGTAAGCTGTACAGCCATTCTGCTGCCTGATATACCAGGACGACATAAGAATTTCTTTCTGTTTCCTATCTTGAATATGACAGGATCTGTAATCTTAGTATCTGTAAACTTAACAACATCACCTTTCTGAAGATTGAGAATGTCTGATAGCGGTAATTGCATAGATCCAAGTTCCGCCGAAGTTTCAACAAATATATTTTGTAATTTTTCTTTTATTATCTTTAAATTCTCGCTAGTGCTGCCTCTTCTAATAGATGCATACCAATATTGAGCTGAAAACTTAGATAGTATAGGCTCAATAGTAATATATGGTATACAAAAGTTCATCATACCTTCAACATCAGCTACCTTAGTTTCCAAAGTAATTAAAACAACCATGTCATTAGGACTAACCATTTGAGCAAACTGAGGGTTAGTTTCTATAGAACCCAAACGCGGTCTTAAATCTATTACCTGCGACCAAGCCTCTCTCAAGTTACCTAGTATTCTTACTATAATACCTTCCATAACTGATAACTCAATATCTGTAAGCTCTCTGTTTAAATTCTTAGGACTTTCACCGGGTCCTCCAAACAATCTATCAATTATAGTAAATGTGATAGATGGGTCAATCTCTAATATGGAACTTCCTTTCAAAGGGTCCATACTTACAATAGCCAAAGTAGAAGGATTGCTAACACTTCTTATAAACTCTTCATAAGTAAGCTGATCTACGCTTGCTACGTGAATACCTACTAAAGTTCTTAACTGTGCAGATAATGAAGTTGTGGTAACACGAGCAAAGTTTTCATGCATCATCTGAAGCGTTCTAATTTGGTCTTTTGAAAACTTATCGGGACGTTTAAAGTCGTATATCTTTATCTTTCTATGCTCTACTTCTACACGTTTAGTATCAATATTATCTAAACTTTCACCTGATGATATAGCACTTAATAACGCATCTATTTCGCTTTGTGACAATACTTCTGTCATACGAATATCCTTCTCTTATAAATTTTTTCAATAGCATTCTTTAGCATTAGCTTAACAAGAAGTTATCAAATAATATACCATCTATTTGACCATTTCTAAGCATACTATTAATTTCCCGCTTAATATCAGCTTTTAATTGCTCTCTGCCCTCATTAGTCCTCAACTGATCATAAGTATAAGAACTAAGTATAGTAGTAATTCTATCTCTTATCATATAGAATCTTTCTGGAAGTTCTACTGCAAGCTGTTTAGTATTAGTAGTATAAGTTAATATAATACTTACTTTTACATATCTTGCTACATCCATATCTGCAGTATTTACGTTAAACTCAGGGTCTATACGATAGATTGATGGTGGTGGCTGTTTTACCATATCATCAACTACGCCGCCCTGTACGCCTGCAGCTTTTCCTACACTTTTAGATACAAAAAATGCTATAAGCCCGGATATTAAAGCCACAACTAAAATGGCAGCAATTCCCATAAGTATTTTTACAATCATAGGGCTTAAACCAAATTTTTTCTTTGGTGCAGCTTCGGCTTGTTCTTCCTCTTCGCCTTCTTCCAAATCTAAATTTTCTTCGTCTGCCATATAATTTCCTCACTTAAATTAATATGTTATTTTACAATTATATAACAGTAAAATAAAATTAGCAACTCTTATGTTAACTTTAACTTTTTTTACTGTCCTTATATATAATATCGGTAAAGTAAAAAAACACTTAACATATTTTTTATGCAAAAGTAAAAAAATATTATGTTGATTTTTTTTATCATAATCGTTATAATTTTCATAATTGCTTAATTACAACTTCACAAAGCGATTAACTTAAAATATCAAAGGAGTATTAAATGAGAGTTTTACTAAAAGCTGAAGAATATGAAAAAGTTCTCCCTAGACTTGCTGCGGAAATCATTGAAAAAGAAGATATGGAAAAATTGGCTATTGTTGGCATAAGAAGAAGAGGTGATTTTTTAGGTATAAGATTAAAAAAACTTCTAGAAGAAAAGATAAATAAAGAAGTACCTATCGGAGCAATAGATATTAATCTTTATAGAGATGACTTATCCTCCCTTTCTGAATTTCCAGAAATCAAAGAAACTGACATACCTTTTGATATTACAGGAAAAACTATATTACTTGTTGACGATGTTCTTTATACAGGAAGAACAATTAGAGCGGCTCTTAATGCTTTATTTGATTATGGAAGACCAAAAAAAGTAGCATTATTAGTATTAGTTGATAGATTCGGAAGAGAACTTCCTGTATCTGCAAATTATGTAGGAATTGCTCTTAATGTACCTCAGGATCAATATGTGTCTGTAAGAGTAAAAGAGTTGGAAGGTGAAGATTTAGTTCTTCTAAAAGATAGAAATTAAAATATATTGAATAATAAAAAAGGGACTTATTAAGGTCCCTTTTTTTATTTGAGAAAAAATTAATTTTAATCACCAAATTTTCTGAATAAAGATGAATACATATCATAGAACTCTGTTTTTGAAAAATCGTTTAAATCTTCAGGAGACATTTTTTCTACAATATTTTTGAAATATCCAAAGAGTTTTTTAAACTTATTAATTTCATTTTCTGATAATAGTATATCTTGTTTAGAACTATACTCATTAGTATTTCCATTAGACTCTTCAGATTCAAATAATTTAATAGCATAATCTAGATCAGATTGAGTAATTTCTCCGTCAAAATCTTCTTCATCATCTTCTGCATGCTTTTCATCTTCCATTAGTATAGGTTCATTGTCATCACCTAAACTAAATTCTTCTTCAACCGCTACATTCTCATCTAAATTTTCTTTCTCAATAGTTTCTAATTCTTTTTCTTCAGACATATTAGTCTCCTTATTTAAAAGCTCTTCCATAGAATCAAAATTTTCTAAAGATTTAGCTTTAGTATTATCTTCTTGATTATTATTATTATCATTTATTTTATCGTCTATTCTTATAAGCTCTACGCCGTCTTCATCATTGCCTTTAATAATATTTTCAAGCATATTGACATCAGAATCTCTTATTTCATCTATTTGAACATTATTTATATATACAAGATCTTCTAATTCTTCATCGCTAACTTCTTCTTGTAATTCATTATCTTCGCTATTCAATTCTTCTTCATCGAGCTTTTCTTCTTGAGTTTCGGAATTAGATAAATAGTTTTGATATAATTCTTTTTCTTCATCAGTTAAATCTTCTGAAGAAGCATCTACTTTATCTAGATAGCCTTCTATCATTGATTTATCTTCATCTGTCAAGTCATCTTCATTATTAATGATTTCTTCTTCTGATTCCTCAGCAGATTCTGATAATTCTTCTTTTTGTTCTTCTACTAATTCAGATTTTTCTTCAGGTTCTGATATTTCTTCTTCTTTACTCTCTGATTCTTGAGATTCAGAATTAGATAAATAGTTTTGATATAATTCTTTTTCTTCATCAGTTAAATCTTCTGAAGAAGCATCTACTTTATCTAGATAACCTTCTATCATTGATTTATCTTCATCTGTCAAGTCATCTTCATTATTAATGATTTCTTCTTCTTCTGATTCCTCAGCAGATTCTGATAATTCTTCTTTTATTTCTTCCTCTGTTTCAGGTGTATGATCTTCTTCTTTTTGCTCTTCTGCTAATTCAGATTTTTCTTCAGGCTCTGATATTTCTTCTTCTTTATTCTCTAATTCTTGAGATTCAGAATTAGATAAATAGTTCTGATATAATTCTTTTTCTTCGTCAGTTAAATCTTCTGAAGAAGCATCTACTTTATCTAGATAGCCTTCTATCATTGATTTATCTTCATCTGTTAAGTCATCTTCATTATTAATGATTTCTTCTTCTACTTCCTCAACAGATTCTGATAATTCTTCTTTTATTTCTTCCTCTGGATCTAATTCTGAAGATTCATCTTTACTTTCTATCTCTTCTGCTGTATTAGATAGATAGCTTTGATATAATTCTTTTTCTTCATCAGTTAAATCTTCTGAAGAAGCATCTACTTTATCTAGATAGCCTTCTATCATTGATTTATCTTCATCTGTTAAGTCATCTTCATTATTAATGATTTCTTCTTCTACTTCTTCAGCAGTTTCAGATAATTCTTCTTTTATTTCTTCCTCTGTTTCTGGTGTATGATCTTCTTCTTTTTGTTCTTCTACTAATTCAGATTTTTCTTCAGGTTCTGATATTTCTTCTTCTTTTATTTCATTTGTTGGTTCTGCTGCTTCTTCTGATTTTATTTCTTCCTCTGGATCTAATTCTGAAGATTCATCTTTACTTTCTGTTTCTTCTGCTGTATTAGATAGATAACTTTGATATAATTCTTTTTCTTCATCAGTTAAATCTTCTGAAGAAGCATCTACTTTATCTAGATAGCCTTCTATCATTGATTTATCTTCATCTGTTAAGTCATCTTCATTATTAATGATTTCTTCTTCTACTTCTTCAGCAGTTTCAGATAATTCTTCTTTTATTTCTTCCTCTGTTTCTGGTGTATGATCTTCTTCTTTTTGTTCTTCTACTAATTCAGATTTTTCTTCAGGTTCTGATATTTCTTCTTCTTTTATTTCATTTGTTGGTTCTGCTGCTTCTTCTGATTTTATTTCTTCCTCTGGATCTAATTCTGAAGATTCATCTTTACTTTCTATCTCTTCTGCTGTATTAGATAGATAGCTTTGATATAATTCTTTTTCTTCATCAGTTAAATCTTCTGAAGAAGCATCTACTTTATCTAGATAGCCTTCTATCATTGATTTATCTTCATCTGTCAAGTCATCTTCATTATTAATGATTTCTTCTTCTTCTGATTCCTCAGCAGTTTCAGATAATTCTTCTTTTATTTCTTCCTCTGTTTCAGGTGTATGATCTTCTTCTTTTTGTTCTTCTACTAATTCAGCTTTTTCTTCAGGTTCTGATATTTCTTCTTCTTTTACTTCACCTGTTGGCTCTGATGATTTTTCCTGTGGTATTTCATCTTGCTTATGACTTTCTACATACTCTTCATTCATCTTTTTAAATTTAGATATGTAGTCATCATTTGAATTATTTTGATTATCATTTGATGCCTGACTTCTAAGATATTCATCATGCATCTTAGATATATAATCATTAGTTAATTCTGATGGTTCTTCTTCTTTTACTTCACTTGTTGGCTCTGATGATTTTTCATGTGGTATTTCATCTTGCTTATGACTTTCTACATACTCTTCATTCATCTTTTTAAATTTAGATATGTAGTCATCATTTGAATTATCTTGATTATCATTTGTTGCCTGCCTTCTAAGATATTCATCATGCATCTTAGATATATAATCATTAGTTAATTCTGATGGTTCTTCTTTTACTTCACCTGTTGGCTCTGATGATTTTTCCTGTGGTATTTCATCTTGCTTATGACTTTCTACATACTCTTCATTCATCTTTTTAAATTTAGATATGTAGTCATCATTTGAATTATTTTGATTATCATTTGATGCCTGACTTCTAAGATATTCATCATGCATCTTAGATATATAATCATTAGTTAATTCTGATGGTTCTTCTTTTACTTCACCTGTTGGCTCTGATGATTTTTCCTGTGGTATTTCATCTTGCTTATGACTTTCTACATACTCTTCATTCATCTTCTTGAATTTAGATATGTAGTCATCATTTGAATTATTTTGATTATCATTTGATGCCTGACTTCTAAGATATTCATCATGCATCTTAGATATATAATCATTAGTTAATTCTGATGGTTCTTCTTCTTTTACTTCACTTGTTGGCTCTGATGCACCTTTTTCTATTTCTTCTCGTATTTCAGAAGATGATTCTTCTTTTAATTTTTCATCTGATTCTGCAAATGATTTTTCTTCTTTATCTTCTGATTGAGGTTCTGTGGTATTATATAAATAACTTTGATATTGTTCTTTTTCTTCTTCTGTTAAATCCTCTGATAAGACATCCACTTTATCTAGATAGTTTTCTATCATAGATTTATCTTCTTCTGTTAAATCTTCCTCATTATTAATTATTTCTTGAGGTTCTAATTCAGAACTTGACTCTTCTGATTGATCCAATGTTTTATCTTCTACTTCTTCTATTGATTCTGATGCATCTTCTTCTTTTACTTCACTTATTGGCTCTGATACTTCTTCTACTTTTATTTCTGTCTCTTCTATTAATTCAATAGATCCTTCTTCTGGTTCCTCTTCCTGTGATTCTGAAGTTGATTCCTCTATTGATTCTGATATCTCTTCTTCTTTTATTTCACTTGTTGGTTCTGATAATTCTTCTACTTTTATTTCTGTCTCTTCTATTAATTCAATAGATCCTTCTTCTGGTTCCTCTTCCTGTGATTCTGAAGTTGATTCCTCTATTGATTCTGATATCTCTTCTTCTTTTATTTCACTTGTTGGTTCTGATAATTCTTCTACTTTTATTTCTGTTTCTTCTGTTAATTCAGGAGATCCTTCTTCTGGTTCCTCTTCCTGTGATTCTGAAGTTGATTCCTCTATTGATTCTGATATCTCTTCTTCTTTTACTTCACTTGTTGGTTCTGATAATTCTTCTACTTTTATTTCTGTCTCTTCTATTAATTCAATAGATCCTTCTTCTGGTTCCTCTTCCTGTGATTCTGAAATTGATTCCTCTATTGATTCTGATGTATCTTCTTCTTTTAATTCTTCTGTTTCTAACTCAGAAGTTGATTCTAATATACTATCTTTTATTTCTTCTAACTCTTCGTCAGATATTTCTGACATAGTATAATTATTTTCTCTGTAATCATCTATGATATCTTCTTCATTTTCATTTACATAACCATCATCTATTTCTTCTAACTCTTCGTCAGATATTTCTGACATAGTATAATTATTTTCTCTGTAATCATCTATGATATCTTCTTCATTTTCATTTACATAACCATCATCTATTTCTTCTAACTCTTCATCAGATATTTCTGACATAGTATAATTATTTTCTCTGTAATCATCTATGATATCTTCTTCATTTTCATTTACATAACCATCATCTATTTCTTCTAACTCTTCGTCAGATATTTCTGATATAGTATAATTATTTTCTCTGTAATCATCTATGATATCTTCTTCATTTTCATTTACATAACCATCATCTATTTCTTCTAACTCTTCGTCAGATATTTCTGATATAGTATAATTATTTTCTCTGTAATCATCTATGATATCTTCTTCATTTTCATTTACATAACCATCATCTATTTCTTCTAACTCTTCGTCAGATATTTCTGATATAGTATAATTATTTTCTCTGTAATCATCTATGATATCTTCTTCATTTTCATTTACATAACCATCATCTATTTCTTCTAACTCTTCGTCAGATATTTCTGATATAGTATAATTATTTTCTCTGTAATCATCTGTAATATCTTCTTCTTTTGATGATTCTGATTTAATATCATTAATTTCAACATCTTTAGTTATTAAATCAAGTTCATTACCTGATAATTGTATTACATCATCATCATTATCTATTTCACTTATATAATTAGATTCGTCTATATAATCAACATTATCTATATCAGGAACTATAACGTTTCTATCATTATATTGTATATTGATTTCATCTTCTTTTAAATTATCTTCTTTTATTAAATCTATTTCTTTTGGTTCTTCATCATCTATTTCAGGTAATTCTAGATCATCATTTATTGCTAACGAATCGTCATTATCAATAACTACAGAATTATCATCATCTAAGTCAGGTACTTCTATTTCTTCATCAACTATTACAATATTTTCTTCTTCATTATTTTCATTTAACTCTTTATCATTATTGACTGGTTGATTATTAAAAAAAGCACTCAAATCAAATTCTTCAACACAATCAAGAGTTTCTAATTCTTCTTCTGTAAGAGCATCTTTCTCAGATACTTCTTTCATAAGAATATCTTGCTCTTCAGAATATATATGCTGAACAACATAATTTTGTTCATCAGAAAATACAGCATCTTCTACATCTATATTATCTTTAGCATAAGAAGTTCTTTTTACTTTAGTTCCATCCTCTAATTCTATTAATGTATATTTATCCAATGACAATTCATTATTATTTTCAGGAATTGATTCTTCTATATCTTCGAGCTCTTCTAAAGCGGATAAACCTTCATCAACTATTTTTTCATCTTCTTTATTTAATTCCTCTGCAGAACTTTCAGTTTCTGATTCATTCAAAGAAGATTCTTCTAAATTGATTGTTTCTTCTTCTACTAATGACTCTTCAGTACTTTCTTTTGAATGATCTTCGATAATTTCTTCTATATCTTCGAGCTCTTCTAAAGCGGATAAACCTTCATCAACTATTTTTTCATCTTCTTCTATATTATTAATATCAAGAAGTTCTTCTTCTGTATATTCTCTCATATCTAAATTTGATTCTTCTTTTGAAGCATCATCATCTAGATATTCTTCTTCATTATTATCTTCTGATAATTGTTCGTCAATAGTTTCTTCTATATTTTCAAGATTTTTAAAAGCAGATAAATCATTAGTTTCTGATTCTAATTCATCGTCTAATATATTATTAACATCAAGAAGTTCTTCTTCTGTATATTCCCTCATATCTAAATTTGATTCTTCTTTTGAAGCATCATCATCTAGGTATTCTTCTTCATTATCGTCTTCTATATTTTGAACATTTCCTAAACCAATTAAATCTTCTATATTAATATCTTTATCAGAGAAATTATTTTCTCCATTATTATTTGAATCATTTGGTAAGTCTTTTAGAGTATCTTCTAAATTATTTAAATCAGATTCAGCTAAACGTATACTTTCATCCTTAATATCTTCTATATTAAGAGAATTTTCTTCACCAATTAACTCTTCTATATCTATATCTTCTATTGACTTATTGTGACCTTTTATATCATCTGACAACTCTTTTAAGTTATCTTCTAGACTATTTAAATCATCATCTGAACTTATGCTATCATCTTCAGAATTTTCTACATTTTCTTCTTCATTATTATATTCTAAAGAATTCCCATTTTTAAAGCTTTCATCTAAGCTAAAATCTTCAACAGTTTCAATATTACTTAATTCATAACCCTCCAAAGATTCCTCTTCAGATTTCTTATGTATATCACTTTCTTCTTTAGAATATATATTATTTATTATTTCAGATTGTTCTTCGGTTAATTCTGAAGTTTCTTTTGCTTCTTCTTCATTATGAACTTCAATTTCTTCTTTATCAGAATTATCTGGAAATAACCTTGACATATCTATTTCAGAATCAACTATTTCACCTGCCACTTCAATATCGTTTTCTGACAAGCTTAAAGTTTCTTGAAGGTTTTTATAATTTTTATTTTCTTCTTCTGAATAAGCATTATTAGTTATTTCTGATTCTTCTTTATCTCCTGCTCCTAAATAATCATTAATATTTACAGAATTTTCTTTTTCTTCGTATTCTTTTGTAGTTATTGTACCATTTATTTTTGGAGTTTCTTTATCAGAATTACCTATAGATATAACAGGAAATTCATTTTCATTAATTTCTATAGCTCTTTCTAGAAGCTTATTTATTTCATATTCATCAAGATGGATGTCTTTATTATTTTCAAAAATACTAGCGAACTCTTTTTCCACTATCAATTCTCTTCATAATTTTTTCTTATAGTTGAATATCTTTTTTGTATATTAATCGTGGTATCATTAGTTATTGGCATATTATAATCGAATCCTACCGGTAAAAAACCCAATTCAGTCATTCCTCCGCAAATTTCTAAAATTTCAGACACTGAAATGCCATATTTACAAAAATATACTCCCTGATTAACAACAGCTCCTTTTACTGTAATAGTAATTAACTCATTATTTGTATTTTTAGCAACATAAAAAATATTTATAAACATACCAAATACAAATATAAATAATGTAAAAGATAAACAAAGTATTCTATCTCTCATAATATTATCGGTTACTATTTTATATAACTATATAAATTTATTTAATGATATCATTCTTTTTATTTGTAGTCAAGATTTCTATTAATTAATATGTAATAATTATATTTTTTACTTGAATATTTACATAATAGTTATATACTATTAAAAATATTATATTTATTTCCGATTATTATTAACAAAAATAAATTATATGGTGTTATTATATGTTTGATTTAGATGTAGTAAATGCTTTCAGCAAAGGTACAGTAATTATATTAAAAAGTTATTTCAATTCAAAAGTTGGAAAAGGTGATGTGAGAATATACAGAAACGCAAATCATGTAGGCGGTGTTATAGTATTCGTTGGTATTACAGGAGATTTAAGCGGAAGGCTTATGTTTAATATGAGTAAAGCTACTGCTTTTAAATTGGCTTCAGCTCTTAATATGGAATCTATAACTACAATAGATGATATATTTATTGCAACTATTAAAGAATTCGTTAATATGGTTGCTGGAAGTGCTATTAATGACTTATCAACAAAACATATAGATTTGGATATGACTCCTCCTGCAATACTTATGAGTGAGCAAATGTCCATGCTTGAAAAGGAAAATGATAAAATATTATCTATAAATTATAAAACAGAATTGGGTGAAATATTTATGAACTTAATTTTGTTTAATCAAACTAATTGATAATGCCCAAAATAATACAATATCCATTAATATTATTTATTATAGTTTTAATAGCAAAAATAATTATTGATAATATTTGTATAAGAGTAAAATCAAATAAGTTTTTAAATAAATACTTCAAAGATGAAGAGAAATTATATTCTTTGGAAGAAGTTTCTTCGGCTTTTAGATTAGAAAAAGAACATTTTTCAAAACTTTTATCCACACTAGAGAAATATCATTATTTTTCTTTCTTTAATAAAAGAGGCGTTACTATGGTAAAAGATTATTATTCAAGATATGAATTAAAATATTTAGTGCGTCTTTTATCTAAAAAGCAAAAATTAAAATATTGATTATTACATTATTTCTTTTATAAACAAATCATTAGATGTAGATAAATCAACAACCTCTAATCCATCACTAACTGTACCATCGAGATGCTTAACAATAGATAATACAGGTCTTAAAGGCAAATTTGGATTTTGTTCTATAACTCTTGCTATAGAACCATTTGAAAGTTTTACTCTTGTATTATTAGGGTAAAATCCTACAGCCTTTTGAAATGCTTTTACAACATCGCTGTCAAAATCTTTTTTAGCCAAAGATATGATAATTTTAACGGCTTTATCCGGAGTACATGGAATACCATGTTCGCCTTTAGTTATTAAATTATTAAAAGTATTGCAAATAGATACTATTTTACTATATAAACTTATATCTTTATTGTCTTTTTGAAAAGGATATCCACTTCCATCATATTTTTCATGATGTTCTAATACAATATCAGCTATGTTATCATCTAAGTTATCTCTTTTGACCAATTTATAACCCTGGGTAGGATGTTTTTTTAGTATAGCTTCTTCTTCTTTTGTAAGATTAACTTTTGTAAGAAGACTTTCCTGTATAAGCACTTTTCCTATGTCATGAACTAAAGCACCAAGCATAATATTGGCCATATCTACTTTAGTAAGATTCAATTCGCCTGCCGTAATAGCTGCTAATGTTGCTACATCAACTGCATGTTTATACATAGTCTCATCTTTTCTTTTTAACATAGAAAGATATGAATGGGCATCCTTATTTTCTACAATAGAGGAAAGCATATTGTTTACTTCCTTTTTCATAGAATCAAAATCTATTCCTCCACCTTTTTTGGCTGTTTCATATAATGATTTAGTTCTTTCTATAGTAGCTTCCTGTCTTTTTACAACTTCCTGACTATCTATTTTTAGTATTTTCTTTCCATCTTCTTCCATTATACCTCTTAGTACAGGTTTTCTACTGTCTCCGGAAGTATTAACAGTATTTTCTTTTTTTAAATCCAAAAGCTCCATTACACTAACTGTAGTGATAGAATTTCTTTTTAAAGTTTCTATAATATCTTTTGTAATAATAGTTCCAATATCTACAATTCTTTTATCATCACTATTATATATATTGCTAGCTACTTTCATTCCTTCTTTTACTTCATTTAATGGTATAACAATCTTTGGCATTTAGTTCCTCACTATAAATAAATCATTATATTAAAGATATAATATCATATAGCTGTATATTATCAAGTAAAATTATGTTAATTTATATATATAAAATGTTGTGATAATTATAAATTTATGTATTTTTTCCAAATCTTATTGATGTTACATTATATTTATTTAGCCTTAATATAAAACTAGCCAATATTACAGCAAAAAATAATGCTGCTATTATAAAATAATTAGCTATAGATACTGTATTTTCATTTTGTATAGTATTAAGTCTTTCTGATTTGGAATTTATACTTTCATCTATTGCATTAGCTTCGGATATATTTCCGCTTTCCATAAGAGAACCTTTTCTCATTCTTAGATTGTCTATTTCTTGTATTATACTATCCGCTTCTCTGTCTTTCTTTATATTTTTGTAAAGATTATATCCCCAAGTTCCTATACCTATAAGCGACAAAATGGAAGTTATTATAATTAATACTAATATTGCAAATCTTCGTTTTTTTATGCTTAAATTAGATATATTTAAAGATTTTGACTTTATCTCTTCTATATGATCAGAAAGTTCTTTTGATTCAGGATATGTTAATTTTGCTTCTTCTATGCATGACAAAAGATTAAGCATAGATTTATATCTTTCAGATCTCTGAAATCCTAAATAATATTTATCTATCTCTTTTATTTTATCTTCTACTGTATGTTTAACTATTTTAGGCTTTAAAAAATATGATTTTTTTTTCTTCTTTTTTTTATTGTCTTCTTCGGAAGTTTCACTCATTTCTTCATCATCATTATTTGTAAGGTCAATATTATTTTCATTACTTGTATCTACAAAACCCTTATCTAATTTCCTAATTCCTCCTAATGTGCTTTCCTGACTTACTGTATTTCCATTCTTATCCTTAATCTGCACTCTTATTCCGAATGTATTTCTAAACATAGCTTCAGCACTTTCTACGCTGGTATCTTTATTAATAACTATAAAAGCTTTTTGATTTTTTCTAGGATCAGATATTTCGAATAGTTTAATATTATCTGATTTGTGAGCACCTTTATATATACCTAAAGATACCCCAAATTCTCTATCAAAAGCATCAAGCAGTTTTGATATTGACATATCTAATGTAATCTTCATAATAAACAACCTTCATAAGTAGCTATTTTACCATATTTTACAATAAATAAAACATATAACTACAAAAAAAGAAAAAATATATAATATAATACTTGATTTTTATGCAGTATAACTTATAATCTAAGCAATAAAAATGCTTAAAATTTATATGTTTATTATGACATATTAGCCGAGATGGCGAAATTGGTAGACGCAGCAGACTCAAAATCTGCCTGAGGCAACTCAGTGAGGGTTCGAGTCCCTCTCTCGGCACATTAAATTACTATAAATGAGTGTGCCTATGAATTACTCAGCTATAATTATAGATGATGATAATAATAGATTGAACAAACTAAAAGCTACTTTAGAAAGTTCTTCTATAAAAGTATTAATAGCTGAAAATTTATATGAACTTATAAGCAAAATATATAAATATAGCGTAAAAATTCTGGTATTTAATCCTAACCTTGTATGGATAAATGTTATAGAATTTATTACAGAACTCAAAAAACTTCCTAATTACGATGAATTTACAATATTCTTTTTATATGAAGATATAGATATAGACTTGGAAAAAGAGGCAAAAAAACATAATATAATATGTATGAAATACCCTCTTCATATAAATAAATTAATAACGATAATAGAATCTTTATGATTCAACCATAAATTTTATAAAGAAAGTAGTTCCTTCATTTGGTATTGATTCCACATCTATTGTTCCATTATGTTCTGATATGATTTTTTCTACAGTAGAAAGTCCTATACCTGTACCCTTCTCTTTTGAAGTAAAATAAGGCTCAAATATTTTATGTAAATTATTATTTTCTATTCCAACCCCTGTATCTGTAATACTGATAATAAAAAATTCATTTAAATCTATAATTTCATGGTATGATGATATATATATAACAGATCTTGAAGATTTTTCCATAGCCTCTATTGCGTTTTTTATAAGATTTCTGAAAGCCATTATCAATTTTTCTCTGTCCATATTGATAAAATAATCATGCTTACTCAAAACAACACTAAATTTAACAGTATTTATATTCTTAAAAGACTCTAAAACCTCTATTAAAGCACTATTTATAGATTGTTTTTCATCAGAAAGTTTAATAGCAAATGAAAATTCAGAAAAAGATCTCACCAAATTAGAAATTACATTGGCATTTTTTATTATAATGTTTGAAGATTTTTTGGCTCTTTCAACATCTTTATCTGTCATATTGGTAGATATTTTCATTTCTATGAGTTCTGCATTCATTATTATAGGCATAAGAGGATTTTTTATTTCATGAGCTACCTTAATAGCAGCCTCCCTCCAAGTTTCAAGTCTTGCTCTCGTATTCTCTCTATCTCTATGGTATTTTAATGCCCTTGCCATTACATTAAATCTATGTATCAGATTTCTCATATCATGAACTCCGCCGAGTTTCATATCTATATTAAAATCAGCGTTTGTGATAGAATTAGTAGCATTAAGTATTAAACTTATAGGTCTTGTTATAAGCCTGGATAAAGCTATTCCAAATATTATAGAAAAAAATGCAGATATACCTAAAACAAATATATACAAAAGACTAAGTATCATAGAAAATTCATTTGTAAACATATTAACAGAATTATATATTCTGAAAGTTTCCAAAGCGCTATTTCTCACCTCTATATAATTTTTAGGCATAGATTCAGACCATATAACATAATTATTACTATATGATAATGGTATAATAGCATTAACATAAAATGAACCATTATATTCACTATTAATAAATAATGTATTGGTATTAGTTAATTTGTAGTTAATATCAAGCGGTATGTAATTGGCAGAATTAAAAAAAATTATATTATTTAAATTATATGAATTTGATAAAAATACTATATTTTTAAAATATTCTGAAGATTTGACAATTTTGCTTATATCATCATACTTTATATTACCAATTGCTAAATTATGATATATATTATTAAAATAGTTTACTCCAATATTTTCAATAACATTTGACATAAATATCTGCTTATCCATTATTTCTTTATTTGAAATATCTATTACATATTCTACAGCACTATTAATATTTTGATCCAAAAATAAATTCAAATTTGTTTTAATAATATAAGTGGATATTTTACTTATAAATAAACTTGGGACAACAGTCATAAGTCCCATTATCAATACTATTACTAATTTTAAATGAGAACCTTCCTTTTTCATTATAGCATCAACAACAAATTTAATTATGACTATAACACCTATTAAGATACTAGTTAAAGGGAAAAACATTACAGAAAACATATAAAATTGATTCGTAATGTTTGGTTCATATATAAAACTACTTATCCATAAAGCTGCTATAAAATTAACTAAAACAAAAAAACATATAATACTTGGAAATAGTATTCCATACCTAGTTTTTATTTTTGATACTATTTTTTTTATAAAATTCATAATATAATTATTATTTAAGCATATCTTTTAGTACAATTTTCATATCATCTATTTTTTTTAATTGTGCTGCATTTATACCAATCTCTAAAGCTGTATTAACATTATTGATATTATCATCTATAAATAAACATTCTTCTGGTTTTAACTCAAATTTATTTAAAAAATATTCATAAATATCTTTGTTAGGTTTAATCATCTTTATATGTGCTGATATAACCCCTCCTACACAGGTACCATCAAAAAAATCTGTTTCTTTTCTTAAAGCTTCAAATGTTTCTGACGGCATATTAGATAGATAATATATATCATATCCCTTATCTTTATATTCTTTCAATAATGAAATATTATTATGATTTTTATTCAGACATAAAGTTAATGAACTATCAAATAAATCATCTATAACTTTTTTATATTTAGGATTCATTTCTATAAAGAAGTTTCTTGCATCATTAAAAGCCAAATCTCCTTTATCCATAAGACGCCAATTTTCATTAGAAAATGAATTTTTTAAGAATTTCTCTTTATCTTCATCATCTATGTATTTACTAATAAAATCATTCACACTAAATTCATATAATACATTTCCGATATCTGACACAATATTTTTAATCATAAAAATAACCTTTTTTAAAAACAAAAATTTATTAATATTATATTTTCTATAAAATGTTTGTCAAGTATAGAGATAATATATAAAAAATAATTTTTTTAATTACAAAACAATCAATATTATGTTAATTTTACAATCCTAGTCTTGACAAATAATTAAAAAGAATTTATATTGTAGGCAACTCTGCTGTTCTCGTTAAACGATAGTACATTCTTGCGCCAGTATAAATTAATGCATTAGGGATCTAGAGCGAAGCATTAATGATAGGCTCGCCGTTATCGCGATACGGTTTTGAGAAATCAAGGTCATGTTTCTGAGGAACCCACCTGACGAAAAAAGTCAGGCGCATTTATGTCGTATACGGCTCAGCGGAGCTTTTTAATAATACCTACCAAATTAATCCCAATAGCAAAGAAAACATTTCAAGTAAAATTCGCTTTAGCCGATAACTAATATAGTTTTTTATATCTTTATTATAAGATAACTATATCTAAAGGCTAAATACTATGAATGAAAATAAAAAACAGAAAATAATGAAAACAGTTTTAAGTTTAATGATATCTTTCCTTATCATTTTTATAGTTGCTATGTTTGCTCGTGCTGCAAGTAATACTGTACTTCCAGAAAATAATGGCGTTGCAGTATTTATAAATGATTATTTAGATATGATGATGCAGAGAATAGATAAAATAGCTGTAAAAATGAAAATAAAAAGAAACAGCGTATCTGAATATCAAGTTAATTTAATAACTCAGTCAATATCTGATTATGTAGGATATAGTATGTATCAGACATCAGATTCTTTAAAAGACTTTAATCCTAATAATACGCCTTCAAAAGCACAAATAGATAAATATAAAAATAATTATTATAAAATGACTGTTGAAAACCCATATTTAAGAGGAATGACTGTTTTCAATACAGAAGGAAAAATGCTTCTTAATTTATATTTATCAAGAAATAAATCTTGGCCTTTAGAACTTCAGGATAATTTAATAAATGAAATAAAAAATAAAGGATCATTAGTTTTAAATGCTACAAATGAAAATGCCTTTTATATAATGGAATACATAAAAAATCCTTATGGGGAAATAATAGTTACTACTAGAAATGATTATGCTTATGTATCTGACATAGCTATGTATTATCAAGTGGCTGATAAAAGACTTTATGTAAGCGATGCTAGAAACTCTGTTTACAATGTAAGAGAAGCTGTTGGAGATAACAACATAGAAAAAGTTTCATCTGTTATAAATAGATATGCATACTATAAAAAACAGCCTAGTTTTATGGTAAATGATTCTCTTTCTGTTTCTATGATAGGAAAAGAGTATCCTAACTATTTTGAACTTATAGTACTTGCTATAACAGCATTATTAATACTAGTTTGTCAATTATTCATAAAAGCCATAGTTTATTTCTTCAAGTATATAATGCAAGTTAAAAGCAATAAAGACTATGTTGAAAGCATAAAAGGAAATGATGAGCTTATAAATAATAGTATAGTGAACTCACAATTACCTAAATCAAATTCTATAGAAGAAATGCCTCCTATGATTCAAAAGGTACAATATAAAATACCTGATGAATATATAAAAGAAAATAATGATTCAAAAAATGAGGATAAATTCAATATAGGAAAAGATATATTAAATATAGTATCCAATATAAAAGATGAAATAAATGCATGCAAAAACAAATTTGCAGTTTCCAAAGAAGATTTGCAAGATAAAATAGAAAATATAGAAAATAAGGAAGAAGAAAAAACAATTGAAGAAATAGATATAGAAACTGCATTTGCTAATATTAAAAAAGATTTGCAAGAAGAGTATGATAGAGCTATAGAAGAAAACTTCTTAGCAGATAGTCTTTATGATATGAGCAATGAAGAAGATGCTTATGATGACATTAAAGTATCAGAAACAGAAAATGATGATATGGTTATAAATGATTATAAAATAGAAACAAAAGAAGAAAAATATGAAGAAAATAATGATACAATTATAAATGATTATGAAATAGAAATAAAAGAGGAAGAATATAGCGAAAATAATCATGAAGAAGAGTTTATGTCTATATCTGATGAAGAATTAAATAATTCATCTTCTAATTTTATTAAAGAAAGTTTATCTTTAGATGAAAATATATTAAAAAATAATATATTAAATAATACTGAAGAAAAAGAAAGCGATTATAACAATATTGATAATGAATTTAATAAGAAAATAATAAAAAATGATTTATTATCAAGTTATAAAGAAAAAGAAGAAGAAAAAAATAAAGAGTATGTGAAAAATTTATTTAATAGCAAGAAAACTGAAAATCATATAACAACAAATGATTCTCATGATATTAGTATGGATATATTAAATTCATATAATAAAGCTATCGATAATATAAAAAATAAAAACGAAAAAGATGAAGATTCTAAAGAGGAAGTAAAAGCATCTAACTTAGATAACGAATCTAATTCAAGAAAAGATGATGTGTTTGCTGCTTTTGATAAAATGTTATCATCTATAATAAGCAAAGCAGAGGAAGATGCGAGAAAAAGCATAACAAAAAAATAATAGTTATTTAGAGGTGTTAATATGTCTGACAAAAATAAGATATCTATCTTTGTGTATGTATCTATACTTATAAATTTGATAGTTCTTGCTTTATTTATTACATTTGTATTCGGTCTTAAAAAAGATGCTTTTGATGTTGATACAAAGAAGCTAGATAGAAATGCTTTGATATGTCAGAATAGTATAGTAAATCTGGTTAAAGATTATGACGAAAGACTTAATAAAATAGTTGATAGCTATCCTTTTATTAATCTTTTACAACAGGTTATATTAAATGGAATAGACACTGCAGAGAGAGATAGAATAATATCAATATTCAGAAGCGGAAACTATCCATTTGATACTGTAGCATTATATTTGGCAGATGGAAAATCGGTATTTTCTTCACCTGTAAAAACTAAACCTGTAGATTTGGAAAGCTATAAAAACTCTAAAGCAATCGCATTTTTCGATAAAGATTATGACGGCGTATATTTTGTTAAACCTATAAAAAATGATAGAGGAATAGAAGTAGGATACATAGTAGCAAGCGTATTTAAAAAAATATTTGAAAATACTCCATACAATTTAAATTTTGTAGTGCTTTCTAATGGTGTTGTTTATTATAATCCTTCTATAGATATTAACAGCATATCAATAGATAGTTTAACTCAATATATGAACAAAGATATAGGAAGTACAGGAAGTATTGAAGCTGATAACAACACATTTGCATTTTATTCAGGTAAAGTTAAAGATATAGATAATTTCAGCATAGGTATATTAGAGCTTAATGTACCTATAGTTCAAAAATATTTAAAATATATAATATTAGCACTTTTATCTTTATCTTTTATTTTCTTACTTACAACAGCTTTAGTAGAAAGATTCAAGCCAGCTGCTAATAATATTGCAAATAATGAATCTGAAGATGATGATATATACGATGACAGCGAACCGCCTGTAAATAATTATGATAATGCTAATATTGTAAATGATGAAGAATTTAATATTGATGATTATGACAGTGATTTGGAAGGATTAGATGATGAAAGTATAAAATATCTAAATAAAGCAGATAAAATAACAAAAGCTAGTAAGATTGATCTTCCTAATATAGATGAAATAGAAGATATAAAAGTTGAAGACAGTAATACAACATTGAATAATGTAATGGATTATGAAGATAACGATGATGATGATACAATAAAATTAGATGATGTATTAGAAGACGGCGGAGAAACAATTCAAGACGATAATGAAGAAGATGAAAATATAAAATTAGAAGATTTATCATCTCTAGATAAAGTATTAGAAAATGAAGATAATGATGATGATGAAAGCATCAAATTAGAAAATATAGAAAATTTGGATGATGTACTTGATGAAGAAAATAATGAATTAGAAGATATACCTAATTTAGACGATGTAATTGATGAACAAGAAAAAGATAATACGGAAGATGTACCTAATCTAGATGATATACTTGATGAAGAACATGATGAATTAGAAGATGTACCTAATTTAGATGATGTGCTCGATGAGCAAAAAGAAGATAACACAGAAGATGTACCTAATCTAGATGATATACTTGATGAAGAACATGATGAATTAGAAGATGTACCTAATCTAGATGACATCCTTGATGAAGAAAATAATGAATCAGAAGATGTACCTAATTTAGATGATGTAATTGCTGGTAGCGACGAAGAGAATAATGAAGAAGAAAATAAAAATGATGATGAAAATATTACTGAAATGAAAGAATATTCTGATGAAGAGCTTTTGGACTCTAGTAATATATTAGATGATGATGAAGACAATAATATAGATGATACTGTTGGTGATTTAGACGACATACCTGATTTGCATGATGAAATAAAAGAACCTGAAGAAGATAAAGAAGATAATGATGATATGCTTGAAATGAAAGAATATTCTGATGAGGAGCTTTTAGATTCTAATCATTTATTAGATGATGATGAAGACAATAATATAGATGATACTGTTGGTGATTTAGACGATATACCTGATTTAGATGATATACTTGATGAAGAAAATAATGAATCAGAAGATGTACCTAATTTAGATGATGTAATTGATAGTAGTAACGATGAAGAGAATAATGAAGAAGAAAATAAAAATGATGATGAAAATGTTCCTGAAATGAAAGAATATTCTGATGAAGAACTTTTGGACTCTAATAATATATTAGATGATGATGAAGATAACAATATAGATGATACTGTTGGTGATTTAGACGATATACCTGATTTAGATGATGTACTTGATGAAGAAAATAATGAATCAGAAGATGTACCTAATTTAGATGATGTAATTGATACTAACGATGAAGAGAATAATAATGAAGAAGAAAATAAAAATGATAATGAAAATATTCCTGAAATGAAAGAATATTCTGATGAAGAACTTTTGGATTCTAATAATATCTTAGATGATGAAGAAGATAATAATATAGATGATACTGTTGGTGATTTAGACGATATACCTGATTTACATGATGTAATTGATACTAATGATGAAGAGAATAATAATGAAGAAGAAAATAAAAATGATGATGAAAATATTCCTGAAATGAAAGAATATTCTGATGAAGAGCTTTTGGATTCTAATAATATCTTAGACGATAAAGAAGATAATAATATAGATGATATTGTAGAAGATTTAGACAACATACCTGATTTAGATGATGTACTTGATGAAGAAAATAATGATGTACCTAATTTAGATGATGTAATTGATACTAACGATGAAGAGAATAATAATGAAGAAGAAAATAAAAATGATGATGAAAATATTCCTGAAATGAAAGAGTATTCTGATGAAGAGCTTTTGGATTCTAATAATATCTTAGACGATGAAGAAGATAATAATATAGATAATACTGTAGAAGATTTAGACGATATACCTGATTTACATGATGAAATTAAAGAGTCTGAAGAAAATAATAATGAAGAACTAGAAGAAACTATTGATGATAATAATAACTCATCTGATAATGATATTATAAAGGGAATTGATGATATTATAGATGATAATGATGATAATAAAGAGGGGGATATTTTGATAAGTCATGGATCTATTTTAGAAGATGAAATAGTAAAAAAAGAAGAAGAATATTTTTCTTCAAGTGATGCTTTCAATTTTTCGCTTAATAAAGATTTCTTGCTAGGTGATTATGATGATGAGGAAAATGACAATAACGATGAAAGCTCTAATATATCACCTAACTTCAATGAAGAATATGATGATGGAGAAGTAATAAAACCTGCAAGTGAAAAAGACAGTTTCGATACGGAAGATTTAATAGATAAAGATTTATATGATCCTGAGGAAGTACCTAAAGTTCCAGATGATTTTTACAGAGAAGCAGAAGAAAAAGTAAAAGAAAATATGACTTCTAATTGGAAAAAAGTTTTAAAAGCTCTTAGAGGTAAAAAATTCATTAATAAAAATATGAATGAAATGCTAGAATGGGTAAAAAAGCAGTCAGGACTAGATATTGTACATGCTGCTATGCTTACAAGACAAGATAATGGAAGTTATAATATAGTAGAATCTCAAAATATATCTGATAATACAAAAGATAAATTGAATATTAGCGAGAATGAAGCTTTATTCAAAAAAATTCTATCTCATAAAAAAACATTATATGTATCTGATCCTTTTGCTTCAGACTCTATAAAAAGCAAATTCGATTCTGAAGATAGAAAAGATATTTCTCATATGATATTTGTACCAATAGAAAATGATGAAGGAGGATTGAAATCATTTTTTATAGGTCTATCATCTAACTAGTAAAATAAAAGAGGTTATAAAAACAAATGGAATATATTATAGTAGTATCGGCGTTTATAGTTATAGGAATCATTGTCAGTTTGATATTTGGTAAAATACTTAAAATAAAAGTATTCGGCGGCTGGGTTATGATGTTTCTTATAGCAACTGTCGGTGCTCTACTTGGCTCATACTATTTGCCTAGAATAAGTAATATACAATATATAAAAATAAATTTATCATCTGCTATATTGGGATCTTTTATATTGGTGATTCTTTTATATATATTTACTCCTAAATCTTTGAAATAAAGGATATAAATACATGTTTATAAAAGAAGTGAAAGAAATAGTAAAGCCTAAAATAAAAGATGAAGATGCCATAAAAAATATAAGAAAAGCAGCTGAAATAGCGCAAAATTCTATTGACTTGGCATTTAAACTTTGTATGTCAGGTGTAAGAGCTTCTAAAGTAGATAAAGAAGTAGAAAAATATATACAATCACAAAATGCCTACCCTGCTAACTTTGAAGTTCCTGATTATGGGTTTGCTACAAGTATATCAAGCGGAAATGAAATAGCACATGGAAGACCTACAAATAATAAAATACTTGTACATGGCGAACCTGTATGCGTTGACGTTGGAGTTAAATACAATGGATATTATGCTGATTGTGCAAGAACTATAGTTATAGAAGGCGGTATGGGTTCTGTTAATCATAGAGCCTATAAACTCATAGAAGCATGCAAAAAAGCTTTAGAATATGCTATTTATAAATTAAGACCTAATGTGCTTTTAAGCGAATATGGAAGAACTGTTGAAAACAAAGTGCATGAATATGGATTCAGTGTAATAAAGTCGCTTACAGGTCATGGCGTAGGTTATGAATATCATGAAGCTCCTTACATATTCAATTTTTATCATCCTAATAATGATGTTATATTAGAGCCTAATATGGTATTAGCATTAGAACTTATGATAACAAACGGTACAGACAAGTACGAAAAAGAAAAAGACGGTTGGACTTTATCAACTCCAGATTATTCTTTAGCTGTTCATTTTGAGCATACTGTTTTAATCACTCAGACAGGCGTTGAAATTCTAGGTATAAAAAAACAATAAAAAATAATTATTATTCTTTTAATAAAATCTTATTTTAATTTATCAATTAATAATTCAAATATAGAAAGTTTATCAAAAATAATATATACTAGTACAAATTAAATTTTAGGAATATAAATAATGGGAAGCGTATTTGGAAATAATATTAAATTAAGTTTATTTGGAGAATCACATGGAGAAGCTATAGGCTGTGTTATAGATGGTTTTCCTTATGGTATTAATATAGATAGTCAATTTATAGACAATGAAATGGACAGAAGAAGAGCTAAAAATGCAAAGCTAGCAACTGCAAGAAATGAAGCTGATAAAGTAGAAATATTATCAGGAATACTTGATGATAAAAGCACAGGTATGCCTATATCAGCAATCATAAAAAATGAAAATAAAAGAAGCGGCGATTATTCTAATTTAAAAACTCTTCCTAGACCTTCTCATGGTGATTATACTGCAATGCTAAGATATGACGGATTTAATGATATAAGAGGAGGCGGACATTTCTCAGGAAGACTTACAGCTCCTTTAGTGTTTGCAGGTGCTTTAGCAAAATTAGCATTGAAAGAAAAATTTGATATTAATATAGCGGCTCATATAAAACAAATATACAATATAAAAGATAAATATCCAAATAATGTTTTCCCAACTTATGAAGAGTTTACTGATAATTATAATAAAGAATTGAGTGTATTTGATAATGAAGCAATGAATAAAATGATAAAGACCATAGAAGAAGCTAAAATGAATATGGATTCAGTAGGAGGCATTATAACTGCTGCCGTGTTTAATATGCCTGCTGGATTTGGAGATCCTTTTTATTCATCTATAGAAAGCAGAATAGCTCAGTCTGTATTTGCTGTACCCGCTGTAAAGGGAATAGATTTTGGACTTGGTTTTGATTTTGTTAATTATAAAGCAAGCGAATGTAATGATGCTTACACTATAAAAGATGATAATAATATCAAAAGAGTTGAAACAAAAACTAATAATAATGGAGGAATACTGGGCGGTATATCAAATGGTATGCCTATAGTGGTTAATGTGGTAATAAAGCCTACCCCATCAATATCAAAAGAACAATTAACTTTAAATATAGAAACTAAAGAAGAAGAAACTCTTGTAATTAAAGGGCGTCATGATCCATGTATAGCTGTGAGAGCTGTACCAGTTATAGAAGCGGCTATTGCTGTTTCAATACTTGATTTATGTTTAGATATGAAAGGAAAATTGATTTAATACTATAATATTAGCATATTTGTACAGTATTAAAAATTTGTAATTAATCAAAAATTGTATATACTATATAAAATAAAAACATTATAGGATATTAAGTGAAGAAAATATTTACAGATATACCTCATCCGATAAAAGAAATAGCGAGAATATTATACGTTGAAGGCTTTCAGTGTTTTTTAGTAGGCGGTGCAGTTAGAGATTCTATAATGGGCATCACTCCGCATGAATATGATATCACTACAGATGCCAGACCAGAAGATGTACAAAGAATATTTAAATATACTATCCCAACAGGCATCAAGCATGGTACTATACTTGTAATTATAGAAGATATGCATGTGGAAATAACAACTTTTAGAAGTGACGGAAATTACAGTGACGGAAGACATCCTGATCATGTGGAATATGCCTCTAATATAGAAGAAGATTTACCTAGAAGAGATTTAACAATAAATGCCATGGCATATAACATTTTAGATGGAAGTCTAATAGATATGTTTGACGGCATGAAAGATATAAAAAAAAAGATAATTAAATCTGTAGGAAATCCTTATGAAAGATTTAGCGAAGACGGGCTTAGAATAATGCGTGCCATAAGATTCGCTACTAAATTAGATTTCGATATAGAAAAAGAAACATTTGATGCTATAACTCATTCTACAGGAATGCTTGCTTCAATTGCAGCAGAAAGAATAAGAGAAGAGTTTAACGGCATATTGCTATCCAAAAATCCTTTCAGAGGTTTAGAATTACTTAGAAAAACTGGTGTATTATCTTTAATATTGCCTGAACTAATGCAGGGTTTTGGAGTAAATCAAAATAAATTCCATAAATATGATGTTTATTATCATATTCTGCATACAATACAATCAGTTGAGCCTTTAGAAACTGAAGAATTAACATTATTGGTAAGACTTGCAGCACTTTTTCATGATATAGCTAAACCTATGGTTCAAAAAAAAGTATCAAAACAAGATGATCCAGTTTATTATAATCATGAGGTTGTAGGAGCTAGTATTGCCAAAAAAATAATGAAAAGATTAAAATATTCTAATTCTGAAATAGATTTTGTCACATTGCTAGTAAGACAGCATATGTTCTATTATCAAGATGAATGGACTGACGGTGCGGTTAGAAGATTTATGCGTGCTATTGGTGTTGAAAATATAAGACCCCTTTTAAGATTGAGAGAAGCTGACAGACTTGGAAGCGGAAACAGAAAAGATAAAGAAAGCAAAGCTATACCTAAATTATTGGCTAGAATAGACAAAATAATCGAAGAAGAAAATGCTATTACAGTTAAAGATCTAAAAATAAACGGAAATGACTTAATCAATGAATTTAATTTAAATCCAGGACCTTTAATAGGAAAAATACTAAATTATTTACTAGATTTAATATTAGATGAACCAGAATTGAATAATAGAGAATTCCTTATGGAAAAAACAAAAAACTTTTTAGAGAGTAATAATATAACAGACGGGGTTTAAAAATGTATTTGCTTTCAGATATAGGAAACACTAGAGTTAAGCTAGGAATTTTTGAAGAAAAAAATTGCAAACCTTTATACTATAAAGCTATAGAACATAGCAATGCTTTAGATCTAGTAAATGCACTGAATGAAATAAAAAATAATCATACATATATAAAGCAGGTATTTTACAGCAGTGTTTCACTAAAAGTAAATGATTTATTTGAAGGAAGTATTGAAGATTGTTTTAATATGAAGCCTTACAGAATTACTCATAATGATATTGAATTAAAAGATAATTTTTATGAACCTAAAGATTCCGTTGGTATAGATAGAATATTATCCACTTATGCTTCTATATGTCTTGAAAAAATCAGTAACAGTAATGAAGAAAAATATGCTTCAATAGTTATAGATATGGGTACAGCTACTACAATAAGTATTATGATATCAGATTTTACATTTTTAGGTGGTATGATAATATCAGGTACAAAAACAAGTTATCAGGCATTATCAAATATCACATCTTTGCCTTATTATGAAATAGGTCCTATACAATCAATACCTAATCCTATAAATAATAATGTAAAAGATGCTATTATGTCAGGTGCCATATATAATACAATAGGTACAGTTAATTATGCCGTATCAGAAACTAAAAAATATATAAAATCCAAATATAATATTAAATGCAAAATATTTTTAACAGGCGGAATATCCAATTTAAAATTATTAAAATGCAAAGTCTACCCTTTTTTGGTTTTACAAGGCATTTACTTTAATACTATAGGTAAAAATAATAAATAATTTTTAACTTAATCACTAATAAGTTCTAATAAAAAATTTATATTTTATAAAAAAAATTCACTAAAAACTATGCACTTAGTATAATAAAATATATCATTTAGTACATATATAATTTGACAAATGAGAAAAAACTGATATACTTTAAACTATATATAAGAAAAGAATGGAGGAGTTGCCAATGACTACAGGTAAAGTAACTATACAAAATGATACAGGACTTCATGCCAGACCAGGTAATGAGTTCGTAACATTTATTAAATCATTAACAGGATGTAAAATAGAAGTAGAAAATGAAGCCGGTAAAAGAGTTAATGCTTCATCTCTTTTAAAAGTTTTATCATTAGGTGTAAAAAAAGGTTCTGTACTTACAGTTTATTGTGATGGTGAAAATGAAGCAGAGAATTTAAAGAAAATAGAAGAATTTATAGCTAATTTAAAAGACTAATTAATTTTATTTATGGAATTATAATATGGAAAAAAGAATTACTGGAATAGGGGTTTCTCCCGGTATAGCTATAGGTAAAGTTTATCTCTTTTTAAAAAAAGATATAGTAATTTCTAAATGCCCATGTAAAGAAGTAGATTCTGAAAAGGCAAAATTATTAGAAGCTAGAAACAAAACAAAAGAACAGCTTATAAAAATAAGAGAATCTACAGCCAAAAAAGTTTCAGAAGAAAAAGCAGCAATATTTGATGCTCATATCACTTTGCTTGAAGATGAAGATTTACTTGAAGAGGTTAATAACATTATAACTGATGACAAAGTTTGTGCTGAATACGCTTTATCACAGGGTATAGAAATTTATACTAAAATGTTAAGCGAAGTTGAAGATGAATATCTAAGAGAAAGAGCTGGGGATTTAATTGATATTTCTGACAGATGGATAAGAAATATTCAAGGAGAAGATATAGTTGATGTTTCTAATCTTCCTAAAGATTCTATAGTAATTGCAAGAGATTTAACTCCTTCCGACACTGCTAATTTGGATTTGGATAATACCCTTGCATTTGTTACAGAAATAGGAGGAAGAACTTCTCATACTTCTATTATGGCTAGATCTTTGGAGCTTCCTGCTGTTGTAGGTGTAGGCGATAATTTAAAAGATTTAGAAAATGATCAAATTATTATCGTTAATGGAAACACAGGTTCTGTTATAGTAAATCCTACAAAAGAATCTATAGATGAATGCTTGAAACTCAAAGAAGAATTCGATAAGAAAAGAGCTTTATTAAAAGAGTATGCTCATAAAGATGCTATATCTAAAGATGGTACAAAGATTAGAGTATATGCTAATATAGGTTCTCCTGCTGATTTAGGCGGAGTTTTGAAAAATGGTGCTGATGGTATAGGACTTTATAGAACAGAATTCCTTTTTATGGAAAATACTGATTTTCCTACAGAAGATGAACAATTTAAAGCCTATAAAGAAGTTGCTGTTGCTATGAGCGGTCATACTGTTACCATAAGAACTATGGATATAGGAGGAGATAAATATCTACCTTATTTAGAGATGCCTAAAGAAGAAAATCCGGCACTTGGATGGAGAGCTTTAAGAATATGTTTAGACAAAACTGCTATTATTAAAACTCAATTCAGAGCTTTACTTAGAGCTTCTGCTTTTGGTAAAATAAAAGTTATGCTTCCTATGATAGTATCTATAGAAGAGCTTCGTAAAGCTAAATCTATATTCAATGAATGTAAATTGGAACTTATGAAAGAAAATATTGCATTTAATGAAGCTTTAGAATTGGGTATGATGATAGAAACACCTTCTGTAGTATTCAGAGCTGAGGCTTTTGCAAGAGAATCTGATTTCTTCTCTATTGGTACTAATGACCTAACTCAATATACTTTAGCTTCTGATAGAGGAAATGAAAAGATAGCAGCTATTTGTGATCCTTATAACCCTTCTGTACTTATAGCTATAAAAATGGCTATAGAAGGAGCACATGCAAGCGGAATTATAATATCTATGTGCGGTGAGCTTGCTGGGGATTTACTTGCTGTACCACTGCTTTTCGGACTTGGTCTTGATGTATTCTCTATGTCAGCAATATCAATACCGGAAGTTAAAAAGATGATTATATCTTTGGATAAATCTGAATGTCAGATGTTAGCAAAAAGAGTACTTTCACTTGATACCGCTGAAGAAGTTAAAGCTGAATTATTAAGATTCATAGAAATACATGAAAAAGGTGGTACTATAAGTTATTAACTTAGTGCAAATATAATTAATAAAAAAGGAGTCAGTAAAATGGCTCCTTTTTTATTTTTTAACTTATTTAAGAATAAAACCTTGCATATATTCCGCAAGGAAGAATAATATCAGAATTTTCTATAGGAATACCTATTTCACCGCTTTCAAAACTTCCATTATATTTTATAGAAGTTGATAAAATATTTTTTAATGATATATGAGAAAAACTTGCTGTATAACAATTTATTAAAAAAAGAATAGGATCATCTGATAAAAGTTTCACGCATTCTTCTACCAATCTTTTTAAACTAGTTTCTATTTGCCAAAGTTCTCCATTAGGTCCTCTTCCATATACAGGAGGATCCATAATTATTACATCATATTTTCTTTCGCGCCTTATTTCTCTTAAAACAAATTTAATAACATCTTCTATAATGAATCTTACTTTTTTATTTTGTAAATTATTTATTTCTATATTTTTCTGTGCATGACCTACTATTTTTTTTGAAGCATCAACATGCACAACTTCATTACAATCAGCATAAGCACAAGCAACAGTTGCACCGCCTGTGTAAGCAAATAGATTCAATGCTTTTATTTCTTTATCTTTATGAGTAGAAGACTTTTTTTCTTTTATTTTATCAATAATAAACTGCCAATTAACAGCCTGTTCTGGAAAAATTCCTATATGTTTGAAATTAGTAAATTCTATTTTGAATGATAAATCTTGATATCTAATGATAAAGTTATCTTTGGGCTTATTTATATACTGCCAATGACCTCCGCCCTTATCTGAACGATGATATATAGCATCTAAATTATCCCACTTCTTTAACTGTTTAGACCAAATAACTTGAGAATCTGGACGAGATACTAAAAATCCGCCTATATTCTCAAGTTTTTCGCCTTCACCGCAATCTATAATTTTATAGTCTTTCCATTTATCAGCTAAGAGCATTTTATTTTTTACACTTTACCTTTGATTATAATAGGTAACATCATTTCTTACTACAACAATATCAACCCTTCTATTTAACGCCCTTCCATCAGGTAAATCATTAGAGGCAACTGGTCTTGTATCAGCATATCCTGCAATTGAATATTTATTTCTATCCAATTTTCCAGCCTGATCATTTTCAAATATTTTTTCTAAAATAACCATAGCTCTTGCAGAAGAAAGTCCCCAGTTATTACCAAATTTCTGTTCTGTAATACTTCCAGGAATAATGGAACCTGAATCTGTATGACCTTCTATTCTTACATCATTAGGTAAACCGCTAAGTACTGAAGCCAATTTTATAAAAGTCTCAACATTATTTTGATTATCAACCAAATTAGTGGAAGCAGATTCAAAATATTGATCTGCACCAAGACTTATTATAAAACCTCTTTCATCTTCCTCTATTCTCACCTTTCTGCTTTTAATTTCTGATTCTAAAACAGAAGTTGCCTTATCAATACTTCTTCCAACAGAATATCCTCTATCAGTAGAAGGTAAATTATCAACAGTAGCACCACCATAAATAAGTCTGCTTTGTGATAAAGTAGTACCGCCCGGCATAACACCAAATGATCCTTGGAATGCTGTAGCAATAAGCTGAATAGAAGAATCACTTACTGATGTAGACATTGTAGATAATAACAATACAAAGAATGTTAATACCAAAGTTACAAAGTCACCATAAGTTTGAAGCCATAAAGGAGCTGAAGGACCAGGTACCTGAGCCTTATCACCTACTTTTTTAGCTTTTTTACCAAATTTAATAGTAGCCATTATTTACCTCTAAATTTTATCTATCTCCAACTTGTTCATTAACTTTCTGACGCTGAGAAGGAGGCAAGAAAGATATAAGCTTATCTTTTACTATCCTAGGGTTATCACCTGCTTGTATAGACAATATACCTTCAACCATAATACTTTGAACTGTAGCCTCTGCTGAGTGTCTAGCAGCCAATCTACCTGCTATAGGCAAAGCAAAACCGTTAGCTATAACAGAACCATAGTATGTAGTAATAAGAGCTACCGCCATACCAGAACCGATTGCTTCAACACCGCCGCCGCCGCCTAAGCTTCTAAGCATGATTACAAGTCCGATCAATGTACCAATCATACCCCAAGCAGGATACAATGAAGCAGCATCTTCAAATACTTTTCTTACTGTATCGTGCCTTGCTTCTACGTTATCTATCTCTGTATTCAAAATATTTTTTACAAGTTCTGGGTCTGTTCCGTCAACTACAAGCTGCATACCTTTTTTAAGCAATGGATCTGAAATTTCTTGTATATCATCTTCTAATACTAACAAACCCTCTCTTCTAGCTTTTTCTGAAAAACTTAAAAGAGTTATGATTATTTGTGCTTCATCATAATTAGGTTTATTCAAAAGCATTTTAATAGCTTTAGGAACACCCAATATAGTTCCCATGTCATTGGCAACTAAAAGCGAAGTAGTTCCTCCTAAACCTGTTACAACTGCAGAGGCAATATCCACCATGTGTCCGACATTACCACCTCCTGAAATAATACCAAATAAATTGATACCTATTACTAAAAAAACACCTAAAGGTACAATTATATCCATATTTTACTCTCTACCTAAAATTTTATTTTTTATTTATTTTTTATTCTTCATTACCATAGAACGAAGGCTTTTTTATACTTTTTTCATCAATTATTCTACTTCTGTAATCTATTATTCTATTAAGTACTGTTTCAAAACTATCTTTAGTTACAACCTTCCTTCCAGATAACATTGTTATTACCAAATCAGGAGTCTCCTCCATGAATTCTATTTGATGAGGATTCACATATAATATACTTCCATCAAATCTAGTTATATGTATCATTATCAGAAACTCCTAACTCTATTATACTATAAAATTATAAAAAGTCTATTTTAATAATATTATATAATTAGTCAATAATATTATTTATTATCTTTTAAGAGCTATAACTTCCTGAAGCATTTGATCTGCTGTAGTAATAGTTCTAGCATTAGATTGGAAACCTCTTTGAGTTACTATCATATCTGTAAACTGCTCACTCAAATCAACGTTAGACATCTCTAAAGTTCCTGCTTTAATAGAACCTCTGCCCTCTGCTGAAGCAACACCTATATTAGCTGCTCCTGAGTTATTGCTTTGTACAAATAAAGTATCTCCTGCTTTCTCTAAACCGCCTGCATTATTGAATTTAGCTAATGCAACCTGACCTAAAGTTTTTCTATTTCCATTAGTGAATACACCAGTAATTTGACCGCTGTCGTCAAAGCTGAAACCTTCTAGCATACCCATAGTATAACCGTCTTGTTCTATAGCTTTAGTTGTTGATGGTGATTCAAATTGTGTAATACCATTAAATAAACCAACTTCACCTAAAGTAAGGTTAATAGTTTGATTTACTTCACCTTCTGTTCCTTGATAAGTGAAAGATACATTAGGCATTAATACACCTTCTGTTTGTGTGTTAGTTCCGTCGCTTACTGAAATCAAAGAACCAGCATCATTGAATACTAATTGGAAAGTATTGTTTCCGCCGCCTTCTACTGGATCTCCTGCAGATACGCTTACACTTCCTTCAGTAGCATCTGGTATATCTATTACCATATCCCATCTGTTAACATCTGTTCTAGTGAAAGTTGCTCTTAATTGACGAGGTATTCCTGTAGAATCGTATATAGTTAAATCTGATTGATGAGTTTCTCCGCTTTTCTGTAAGTTACAGAAATATTTTGTATTAGCTGTAGCTCTTGCTGGGTCTTTTGAACCTACTGGTATAATAATATCTTCTACACCAGCTGCAGTATTTAAATCCATTTCACCAGTTTCTGGATTAAGTACAGCATTCCAACCTTGTACTTTATAACCGTTAGAAGGATTTACTAAATATCCGTCTTTATCTAAAGAAAAAGCACCATTTCTAGTATAATAAGAATTATTGCCTCTTTTTTCAATAAAGAAACCTTCTCCCTGAATAGCTAAATCAGTGTTTACACCTGTAACTTGTAAAGCACCTTGAGTATGTATAGTGTCTATAGTTGCAACCATCATACCTAAGCCTACCTGCTGAGGATTGATACCGCCTCTATCCTCTTGCGGCTTAGCTGCTCCGCTTAAAGATTGGCTTATCATATCCTTGAAAGTAACTCTTCCTCTTTTAAATCCGTAAGTATTAACGTTAGCTATGTTATTTCCAACCACATCCATTCGAGTTTGATGATTTTGCAAACCAGACACGCCGGCAAATAATGAACGCATCATAAGGCGTATTCCTCCAAAATTTTAATATTTCTTGTATAATATTTTCGGTATAATTAAAATTTGTTTAGTACTTTTTTATTACTTACAATGCTATATATACTATTTATATAATAATAATTGAAATAAACATAAAAATATGTTAAAATTATTATATAATCGATTATATGGATTTTCTTAAATAATATTAAATATGAAGTTGTTCTCTATTAGTAGTTTTATATAAATCATTAATATACAATAGGGGGATAAAATGAGTTCACATAATAAGGAATATTATACTTTAGAAAAAATTGAGGAAATACTCAATGACAATGAGTTCTATAGCGATGATTCCGAAAATGATGAAAAAGAATTCATATATAATAAAGAATATTCTAATATTATAAATATATTACAAGAATATTTAAAAGATGATGATAAAAATATCGAAAAATTATTCCTGTTGGCAAAAGCATATTATCTAAATTTTGATTCTAAAAACAGCATAGAAGTATTAAAAAAAATAATAGAATTAGACAGCAAAAATGATAGGGCTTTATATTGGATAGCATGCGTATACTATTCTTGCAATGTAATTAATGACGCTTTAAAAAACATAAAAAATGCTATAGAAATAAATAATAAAGATTCTGAATATTGGTATTTGATTGGAGAAATATACGATAATATAGGAAATTATATTGATGCCTCTATTGCATACAGAAAAGCTTATGAAATAAACCATACATCAGAAATTAATAATAATAAACAATATTATGCTTTTACTTTGGGTAAAGAATATCTAAAAACTAAAAATTTTGAAGAAGCTGTAAAATATCTTAAAAAATCTTTAGAAAACTTTAAAAATGATAATGAAATTATGCATTATTTGGCATTGGCTTATGATAAAAATCAACAATATAATGAAGCCATAGATGCATATAAAAAATTATTAACAATAGATTATCATAGTGAATTAGAGGATTTTTCTTCTGCTGCAATAGATGCACTTTCAAAAATATACATAAAAACTGGAAATAATGAAGAAGCTATAAATATATATAAAAAATATATAGAAATTAATCCTTCTTTATGGAGTATTATAACAAAATTTTATGATAAAAATGCTGGAATCGAACAGTATGATAATATTATAAAAGCATATAATTATGTAATGGAAGAAAATCCTACAAATAATCAATATTATTATTATTTATCTGAATTATATAAAGATATTAAAGAATACAATAAAGCCATAGAACTATATAATAAGGCCATAGAAACAAATCCTAATGATTATAATTATTATATTTCAATGGCAGCATTATATGAAGATATTAAAGAATATAATAAATCTATAGATACTTTAAAAAAAGTGATAGAAAAAGATTCAAATAATGTTGAAGCATATATTGCATTAGGCGACTTATACGAAAAATTAGAAAATATAGAAGATAGAAACAAAGCATATAAAAAAGCTATAGAAATATATATTAATGATAATGATGCTTACAGCTTTGAAAATATTGGAAATCTATATGAAAAATTAGGAAATATAGAAGATAGAAACAAAGCATATAAAAAAGCTATAGAAATATATAATAACAATCAAGATATATATCATCTAGAAAAACAGGCAGATTTATATATAAAACTTAATGATAAAAATAATGCTATTAATTCTTATAAAAAACTATTGGAAATAGATCCTTATAATAATAAAGCTTTGGAAAAAATAGAAGAATTACAATAATTTTAATTATTAATAATGCCTAAATTTATCATATCTGTACCACACGCATAATAAATTCTTAATATATATAATTTATTTAAAATCATAATTAAATATAATAATTTGTTTACCGTACGTTAATAATTATTCTTTTGCAACTATTTTTAAATAATTCAAAAATGCCTCATCTTCGCATATAGTTTTACCTTCATCATCTGATATTTTAGCAACAGGCTTACCATTAACACTCTGAAGTTTCATAACTATATTTAAAGGCTTTGCTACAGGCTCAAAATCATTTGTAATATAAGTACCTATGCCGAATGCCACATTAGTTTCGTCTTTGAACTCTTTATATATATTATAAGCTTTGTCAAAATTAAGACTGTCGCTAAAAAGCAATGTTTTAGTTCTTGGATCAACTCTCAGTTTTTTATAGTGATTTATGACTTTATATCCCCAAATGAAAGGATCTCCAGAATCATGCCTTATTCCATCATAAAGTTTTGCAAAATATAAATCAAAATCTTTTAAAAATTTATCGGTTCCTAATGTATCTGATAAAGCTATTCCCAAATCACCTCTGTATTCATTAACCCAAGACTGAAGCATAAATTTTTGACTTTCTGCAAGTCTTACTTTATCTAATGCCTGACCTATTTGATAGTATTCATGCGCATTAGTACCAACAGCAAGTAAATCATAAGTTTTGGCAAAATATACATTACTTGTTCCTACCAAACATGCTGGAGGAAGCTTTTCTTTTAATATAGAAACAACTCTTTTTTGCCAATCAAAAGAAAATCTTCTTCTAGTTCCAAATTCAGAAAATCTAAAACCATTATCTGATTTATGTATAGGAAGTAATTTTTCATCTATTTTTTTTGTTAAATTAATTTCAGCCTGTTCATAAGCAGCTTTTTTACCATTATCATCTTTACAAATAGTATAAGCATAATAAATCTCACTAATCATAGCAAGAATTGGTATCTCCCAAAGAATAGTTTGATACCAAGGCCCCTCTATCTCTACAGTTAATTTATCATCATCAAATAATGCTTTTATATGTTCTCCTAAAGGCCTATACAATTTGAGAAACTCTATATAATCTTTTTTTATAAATCTTAAAGAAGCTAAATATTCCAATTCATCTTTTCTGAAACTTAAATCACAAAAATATTTTATCTGTTTTAAAAACTCTTTATGCATATCTTCAGTCCATTCCAAAATGTTCCTGCTTCTAAAAACATAACGAACCCAAACATCAGAAAACTGCCTTAAAGCACATTGCTGCATAGTGAATTTATATAAATCAGTATCTAACAAACTATTTATTATAGGTTTCATTTTTTATCCTTATCTATTTTTATTAATTTTATCAAAAGTTTTGGATATTTTATAAAGCCTATAAATTCCCGAGACAAAACCTACAAATATGCCTATTATTGTAAATAAAGGCTTACTATTAAAATGTTTATCAGCATAATGTCCTACGAAAGTCAAACCTAATACCATACTTCCAAACTCAACACCAAGTGCCGCATATTTTATTCCATTTTGTAGTTTTTTATTTTCTGTTATATTCATTCATATTCCACTGTTGTAAATATTAATGGATTAACATATTCTGTAGCTATTCTCAATTCATATTCAAAAACACCTGTTTTGGCATTTCCCAATATTTCACCTTTTTTTACATCCATTTTTTCAGATACCAAAGAAGTTGCAAGTCCACTATATCTAGTAATAATACCAAATCTATGGTAAATTGTAATTGTAAATCCCGTATCCTTATCATAAGATACATCATTAACAGTACCTGATGCTGTAGACCTAATTAAAGTACCTGCAATAGTCTCAAAACCTATTCCTTTAGATATAATAGATCCTTCTTGATAAGGTCTGGATATAACGGCATATCTTGAATCTATTGGCAGTATCGAGGGTATAGGCTCTAATGCATTATTCTTTGAAGTTACATTGGCTTTTAATTCATCTAAATAGATCTTCAATTTTTCCAATTCTTCTGCCCTTAAATTCATAAGTAAAATATTATCCACATAATTTGTAGATAGATTAATATTGTTTGACTCAACTTTCATAAGAGAAGCAATATTTGACATATCATTTCTGTAATAATCATTGGTAACAACAGAATTAAATATATTTTCAAGAGAATTTATCTCTGTTAATTTATCCTTATAACTTCCGCTTAGTACTTCAGTTTTACTTGCCAAAACAGTATTTTTTGTAAGAAAAGAAAAAGTTGTAAGTAATGATAATGAAATTATTAATACTATTATCATAATAGAGTACACTGGAAGAGATAAGGTTTTAGTTTTCTTTTTGGAATGTGGTATAAACATAAAGTAAATTCTATGGTTAAGAAATTTACCTATTTTATAACAAAATAAATGAAAAAAATTTTCTTTTTTATTTGTATATTTTATATTATTACTTTTCTTTTTTTTAGGTTTTATATACATAGTTCTACTACTGCCTATTTTAGAGTTATTTTAACAAAATATTGATTTTTAATCAATAATATAATAACAGTTAAATAGTTTATTTTGTAGTATATATATCAACTAAAGCCAAATACATTTGATTAGCCAATTCTTTCACAGCTTTATTACTTCCAAATTGCCATTCATGTATAAAAGCAGATTCTATAAGTACAGAAGGAACATCCTTTTTTATTTCCTGTTTATTATACGCATTTTCAAAAGCATCTCCTATAACTATTAAACCTCTTAGAGATATAGCATTATTTATAAGTTCTTCTTTATCATAGAATTTCCAAACTGAATTAGGAAGAACTCTATCATGTCCTATTATTGGAGAGATTTTATATTTTTCCTGCATTCTTTCAGATAATTTATAGGCAACCTGCATAGAAGCTGGAAATTCCCTATTATAAGGACTAACTATAACATGAAAGCCTGAAGTTTTAGCTCTTCTGCTTATATAAGGCATATAGTCAAAATGTATGCTTAAAAGTAAATCAAAATTATTATCTATAGCATAATGTCTTATAGCATATAATTCTAAAGTCTGATATCTAGTTAAATTTCCTGTTCTCTCCTCACCTTTTACTTTAGTATTATATATATCTAAAAGCTCATCATAATTATTAGTCATATACTCTTTTATAGGTCTACTATAATATGCTCCCTCTCTGCTTAAGAAGTACTCGAATCTATCATCTTCAGAAAGTATTTTAGCTAACTCTCTCGCCACCCTTAAATTCATATAATATTCATAACCCAAATAACCTAAAGCACCCTTAGTAGCGGCATTATGACCAGGATCTATAAGTATTCTTACCTTTCTGTTTTCTATTATATCGTTAAATTTCTTGCTGGGATTTTCAGCATTATTCAATTCGCTTTCTCGTACTATAGTTTCAGAAACTTTAGTATTAGCAGTAACTATAAGAGATGAAAATGATACTATTATCAAAACGATAATAACTGTAGAAAATATAATAAAACGGTTTTTGTTATTCATAGTAATTTAATTATCGTAAAGAATTTTATTAAATTAATAAGCATATATATAAAAATAGGGCTTTTATCAAGCCCCATTATAGTATTTAATTATTATTTATTATTGACAAGAAGCCTTTCCAGTACGTACATTTATTCCACCAGCATCGGATATCATCTTGATAATATTCTGATTTCTTGATTCACATGCATAAGTATAAGCAGATTTATTTAATTGTTTACTTACTATATTAACATCAACTTTTTTATCCAATAAAAATTTTACAGCATCTTCTCTACCATTTCCGGCTGCAACCATAAGCATTGTTTCTCCGTCTCTTTTATCCTGCTCATTAAGATCTAATTTTCCATTATATAAAGGATATAAATATTCTATAATGTCTATATTTCCTCCAAGTATAGCAGATTTAAAAGCACTTGTAACATCAGCAGTATCTCCTGCATAAAGATTAGCACCTTTAGATATTAAATACTGAACAACATCTAAATACCCTATAAAAGCAGCCCATCCTAGAGCAGTTTGCTTCAAACTATATGTATCCTGAACTTCTATATCCTGTCCTGCTTCAACCATTCTTTTTATTTCATTAAGATTTCCTTCTTTAACAGCATCAAACCATTTAGCATTAGGACCTTGAGAAGCTCTAGTATAGAATATTCTGTGAGAAAGTCTTCTAGGGTTAGCAAGATTAGTTAATTGCTCTGGTGTAAGCCTTTTAAATCTTGAAGTTTGCGAATAAAGAGGAATAGATAAAATTAAAATAAATAAAATACTGACTATCTTTTTCATGTAATCTCTCCAATTTAGTTTTTTTTTAAAACAAAAAATTACTATGATTAGTAAAATTATTTTACTAATTTTTAATTAAAAATAAATTACTATTATTATTAAAAAATAATTGCATTATATAGATTATTATAGTATTATGATAACTAATAATATAAACTTAAGGAAAAAAGTTATGTTTAAAAAGATACTAATTATTTCATTAACATTGATTATGATATTTGCAATATCATGCTCATCACCTAAAACAAGAAACAATAAAGAATTATTCATTAATGCAGGAGAAGAACCAAAAACAATAGACCCTACATTATCCGGAAATGATTTTGTATATCCAAGGCATGTATTTGAAACTTTGATAACAAAGGATAAATCTGGAAATTTACAGGCAGGAGCTTGTGAAAGCTTGAATATTTCTGATAATGGACTTGTATATACTTTCAATTTAAGAACAAATGCCAAATGGTCTGATGGAAAAAATGTTGTTGCTGATGATTTTGTATATGCATTACAAAGAGCAGCAAATCCTATAAGCGGTGCTGAATATACATCTTTTATAGAATATATAAAAAATGCTGTTCAAATATTATCAAGAGAACTTCCTGTGGATCAGCTTGGAGTAAAAGCTATTGATGATTATACCTTAGAAATAACTTTAGAAGCCCCTATAGGTTATTTTTTGGATATTTTAACTTACCCTATATTTGCACCTGTTAGAAAAGATATAATAGAAAAGTATGGAGATCAATGGTCATTAAAACCTGAAAGTTATATAGGAAACGGGGCATTTATAATGACTGAAAGAAATATTGATGAAAAAATAGTTGTTGTGAAAAATACTAACTATTGGAATAAAAATAATATAGTGCCTGAAAAAATTACTTTCGTTATGATGAAAGATCCTACTTTAGCATTAGCAGGAATTAAGGACGGATCATTAGACTTTTCTGTTTATATTATAGAACAGGATTTAGAAAAATTAAAATCTGAAGGCATAGTTAATATTGCTCCGTATTTTTCTACTGTAGCATTTGGTATTAATGCCACTAATGAAGTATTGAAAGATACAAGAATAAGAAAGGCTTTATCTTTAGCTATAGATAGAAATTATATAGTAGAAAATGTTGTGCCTACAGCAAAATCTCCTACAAGTGCTTGGGTACCTGTTGGTGCTTATGATGTAAAGGGAGATTTCAGAGAAAATGGAGGAGAATATATAGATTTATCAAAAGAAGCTTACTCTAATAATGTTGAAATGGCTAAACAATTAATGGCTGAAGCCGGATATCCTAATGGTGAGGGTTTCCCTGTACTTGAATACAAAACTACTGCCGATTTAGTATATATACAAGTAGCAGAAGCAGTTCAGCAGATGTGGAAAGAAAATTTAGGTATTGATTTACAGATATCTTCTATGGAATGGGTAGCTTATCAGCAGATGAGAAGTGAAAAAAATTATCAGCTTATAAGAACTTTATGGATTGGTGATTACAGCGATCCTATGACTTTCTTAGAAAACTATTTAAGCTATAGAAGCCAAAATACATCAGGATACAGCAATAAGCAATTTGATAATTATATGGAAGCTGCTAGGAATTCTGTTAATCAGGAAATAAGGATGAAAGCTATGCATGAAGCTGAAAAGATATTAATAGCAGAAGATAATTTGTTAATACCTATATACAATCCTTCAAATCCTGTTTTAGTAAGTAAAAAATTGAAAGATTATGTACTAACACCATTAATGGAATATCATTTCCATTATGCCTATTTGGAATAAAATATAAAATTACTAGTGCCTGCTATTTTAAAGAATGGCAGGGCTTGTAAACTAATAATTTTTATTAGCAATAATAAAAATCTGTTTCATTGTGCTTATTTAGAATAATAAATATAAAAATTGCATTTGTAAATATAAGAATCATTTTCATTAAAAATAATAAAGCCTCGTATAAAAATAGACGAGGCTTTATTATAAAATTGTAATAATTAAATAATTGAATTAATTTTTATTCTTTTCTGTATCTTCTTTCTTTAATTTTTCTATTCTTATTTTAGTAACAATATTTCCACTTTTTCCAACAACAGTAAATGAATATCCATTATATTCTATATCTTCATTTCTTTTAGGAAGTCTGCCCAAATATGAAAATAAAAATCCGCCAACTGTATCTGCCTCATCATCTGGTATAGGTGGAAGTATCTCATATTTATTAAAATCATCTATTCTAGTTCTTGCATCAACCAAATATGTTCCATCATCATTGCTCTTTATTTCTTCATCTTCTTCATCGTATTCATCTCTTATATCTCCTATAATCTGCTCAAGAACATCTTCCATAGAAACAATACCAGAAAATCCTCCATATTCATCAACAACCATAGCAATATGAATTTGCTTCTCTCTAAAATTCTTTAATAATTCCATTAATGAAATTGATATTGGAACAAATAAAGGCTTATGAAGAATCTTTTTAAGTGAAAAATTCTTTTCTTCTGCATCAATTAAATCTTTAACATATAAAACACCTACTATATCATCTATTCCATCTTTATATACAGGAATTCTAGAATTTCTATCTCTATTAAAAGCCTTTATAACTTTATCATAAGAAGACTCTATAGGTATCATCACAACATCGACTCTAGGCACCATTATTTCTCTTACACTTTTTGATTTCAATTCTATAGTATTTGTTATAATTTCTCTTTCAGCTTCTGTTAATGTAGATAAATTCACATAATTATTTTTTTCAGTATCACTATCTTTTTTTTTTACTATTTTAGATATTAATTTCTTTATTGGCATTTTTATATATATCCTTAAATTATGATTTATTTTCTTTTATTGTTTTTATCACTTTTTTATATAATTCTCTCATTTTATTATGATTTTCCATTAATGATTTCCTAGTATAATTATGATGTACTCCTTTCAAATGAAGTATCGAATGAATTATTAATTTTAATATAGTCTTTCTTATCTTTTCCTTACTATATCTAGTTACTACCCATTCATAAGAAATAACTATATCTCCTCCTTCATTTATATTGCCCATAGGAAATGTAAGCACATCAGTTGCTTTATCTTTATTTCTAAATTCTTTATTAAGATTTTTAATATACTCATCATCGCAAAAAAGTAAATTAATTTCTCCGTCAATATCAGCAGTTCTGGCAGAGTAATATAAAAAATATTTATAATACTTTATATTTATATCATAATCAGTTTCATTAAAAACATTTACTTTCATAATATATTATTTTTTAATAGATTCTTTATTTTGTTTATTTTCTTTAATATCTTTAGTTTCTTTTGTATCTTTGCTATATATTAATTCTTTTGCATCCTTTTCACCTTTATGTTTCAAAGGTATTTTTTTGGCTATTTTCTCTTTTATATTTTCTACTTTCTTAGATTTTTTCTCTTCTTTAATCTCTTTAGCAGTTTGTTTTTTAGAATCTTTTTCATCTTTCTTTTCTTCTTTTTTATTTATTTCTTCTTCATTATTATTATCATTATTCAATTCAGGATATTTAATTCTCTCATGCAATGATGCTATTATCTGCTGGAATGATATCTTTTTAATTATTTCTATATCTTTCAAAGTAAGTCCGCTATCATTTAACTCACCATTTGACATTTTATCATCTACGATATGCTCTATGAGCATTTCTAAATCTTCTCTTCTAGGTGAATCTAAAGACCTGCTTGCTGCCTCTATAGAATCTAATATCATCAATATAGCAGTAATTTTTGACTGAGGTCTGGGACCTGGATATGTAAATAAATTGACATCAACATCAGGATTCTCTTTTAAAGCTTCCACATAAAAATACTTTATTAAGCTAGTTCCATGATGTTCTTTAATTGCTGCAATAACCTCTTTAGGAAGTCTGTATTTTTTAGCTATTTCAACCCCCAAACGTACATGAGCTTTTACTATAGAAGCAGAAAGAGTGGGCTTTAATTTATTATGTCTATTTTCTGTTTTATTTGTATTTTCTATATAATAGAGAGGGTTCTCCATTTTACCTATATCATGATAATATGCTGATACGCAGGCAAGCCTTGCATCTTCTCCTATCTCCTCAGCTATAGTTTCTACCAAATTTGCCATACTTATAGAATGATGATAAGTACCAGGAGCATTCATCTGAAGTTTTCTAAGAAGAGGATTATTCAAGTCTGATAATTCCTGAAGTCTAAATATGGTAGCTGTTTCAAGTACATATTCAATGATAGGTAAAAATATCATAACAAGTATAGACTGAGTAAATCCGCTGACAAATGCAAATATAAATGTTAAATAATTTATCTTCATATTATCATTTAGTAATACGCTTACTAAACACATTAAACTTAAATATGCCCCTATAAAAAGCCCAATAAAGATAATAGAATATCTATTATGTATTTTCTTTGATAATATAGATGCAAATACAGATATAACAAATAATGCGGATATTTCAAATATTCCAGCCTGCGCAACATTTGCTGCAAGTAAAGTAATACATAATGTTATCATAGAAGATATTCCTCTTTTAGCTCCAAGCAAAGAGTTTATTATACTAAACATAGGAATGAATGTATATATATAAAAAGGAATATGAATATCTAATAGACTATAGGAAATATGATTATAAAAAATATAAGTGATACCAATTATTACAGCATACTCTATAGCAAACAATAAGAAATTTTTAAAAGTTATATAAAAAGGTATTTTATATTTTAAAATTATAAATCCAATAAATGAAAAAAGAAGCAGAATAAATAAAGCTTGTCCTATAAATATAGATATATTGTATCCTCCAAAATTACTTCCAAACAAATTTCTGATTAACTCAGCTTTTTCTTCTGTTACTCTCTCTCCCACTGTCAAAATAGGAAAACCTTTTTTTATTAAATTATAAACAGGATTGACATTATATTTTGTATTGTTTATTTTTTCTTTAGTTTTTGAAGAATTATATATTAAATTATCTCTTAAAAATGCATTTACAATAGATGATATTGAATTTATATGATTGATATTAAGGTTTCTATATTTAGTACCTACTATTGAAGGAAGCTCTACTCTTAAATCTTCCAAAAAGAAAACCCTATTTCTAGGAAGCAATTTCTCTTCTATTATATAATTATCAAAACTATACACAAATATACCATTATTTAATATTAAACTTAATGTATCAGAACTTAAATTTCCTCTAGATATGATACCTACTCCGAATAATTCTTTAACTGTTTCTATTACTTTAGCTTCATAACCTATATTAAGGTCATTAACTACCGCATTTGAAAATACAGATTTATTGATAGGTTCATCATAAATAAGTAAAAATTGATTATACATTTCATCAATAGAGATATTATTATCATGGGATATTCTCATAAAAGAAAACATATTGCTTATTTTAGATAAGGCTTCATATTCTATATTTTTAGGCATATCAAACACTGGAGATATAGTTGCTTCTGTATAATATAAAAGTTTTTCAGTTTCTTCCTTATTTTCATATCTTACATTTTGCTTTACTATAAAAGGCTCTGTAACTATATCGCCTACATTAGGTATATTAACTTTTTGCATATAAGTTGGGAAAACCAAAAATAAAGTAAAGCAGTATAATAATATAGCTATACTTAATTGGAAAAATCTTTCTATATTCGGTGTTTTATTTAAAACAGATTTTACTATTTTTTTATTTGTATTCATAACTAATTAATACCTTTCAAAATAAAATTTTTATTAATAATCAGCATTATCATAAGCCTCTAATATTTTAGAAACTAAATGATGCCTTATAACATCTTTTTTTTCAAAATGATGAAAACTAATACCGTTTATATTGCTTAATATTTTCAAAGCATGCTCTAGTCCTGACTGAGCATTTTTTGGTAAATCACTTTGAGATATATCGCCCGTAACAACAACTTTAGACTTCTCCCCTATTCTGCTTAAAAACATTTTCATCTGAGATATAGTAGTATTTTGTGCCTCATCAAGTATGATAAAAGATCGGCTTAAAGTTCTTCCTCTCATATATGCAAGAGGAGCTACTTCTATTTTACCTTCTTCAGTATATCTTGATATCATATCGGCAGATATAATGCTGTACAGAGCATCATAAACAGGACGCATATAAGGAGATATTTTTTCTTTAAAATCACCAGGCAAATATCCTAAACTCTCACCTGCTTCTACAACAGGTCTTGTTATAATTATACGTTCTATTTTTCCTTCAGAAAGTAAATTTATAGCATAAGCCACGGAAAGAAAAGTCTTACCTGTACCTGCAGCACCTGTAGAAAATATTATATCGCTTTTTTGCATCTTATATAAATATTCTCCCTGAGATACAGTTTTCATTTCTATATTTCTGCCCAAATAAGGCAATTTTATTTTCATGGATATAAATTTATTTTCTTTATCATTATAGATGTTGTCGGCTATATTGATTACTTTTTGTTCGGTTATTTCAGCAGATGAATTGTATAAATCTTTTAAAGTATATAAAACTTTTATGGTGTCTTCTATTTTTACTAAATCACCTTTTATAGTTAATTCATTTCCTTTTGGATATATGGAAACATTAAATTTATTTTCTAATATTTCAAGATGTTTATCTTCTACTCCGCATACAGATATAAAAGAAGCATTATCTTTGAATTTTACTTTATTATCTAAAAGTTTGTTGTTAATTATATTAAGTCCCTTTTTTAAAAAATTTAATATCTTTTACTTTAATAATATACTAAAATCATATCTATTGTCAATATCAACTAAAAAAAATATAACATTTTTTACAATATTTATAGTGTATTAAAATATCGATAAAATAATAAATTCTATTTATATGGTTTTAGAATTTATTAAAAAAATCATTTTTTATATGTTAGTAATTTACACATTATTTTTTAAATATTATTTCACATATATAAAATTCATATATCATATTATATATATATAAATATTATTTTATTCATATTATTTTACTTATAGCTACTAAAAAATAAAATAATTTTCAATATGAAGTATATTATTATTGTCAATAAAAATAAAAAAAATTATAAAAATATATAGACTATTTTTTTTATTTATAGTAGTATATAATAGTTTAATAGTATAGTTTAATAAAGGGTATGAAATTATATTTTAAATTATGAGAATTTTACTTGCAATAACAAGCTCAATATCTGCATATAAAACTCCTTTCCTTGTTAGTCATTTAAAAAAACAAGGCCATAATGTTATTTGTGCAGTTACAAAAAATGCACAAAACATGGTAGGTATTAAAGCATTAGAAACTATGAGCGGAAATAAAGTAATAACAGATTTATGGCAGGAAGATGATATCCTTAGGCATATTCACATTAATGAAGAAACAGATATATTATTAATTGCCCCTGCCGATGTTAATATTATAGGAAAAATAGCAAATGGTATATGCGATGATGCAATAAGTACAATAGCATGTGCATATACAAAAAAGAAATATTTTGCTCCTGCTATGAATCCTCATATGTGGGCTAATAAAGCAAATCAAAAAAATGTTAAATATTTAATAGAAGAATTAAATTATGAACTAATACCGCCTGAAAGCGGAAATATGGCATGCAATGATGAAGGTGTTGGAAGGCTTGCTGATCTTGATACTATAATAAAAACAGTAACTTCAAATAATGAATCATTGAAATACAATAATATCAGATTCACTATCACATCAGGAGCTACAATAGAATGGATAGACCCTATAAGATATATCACTAATAATTCAAGCGGAAAAATGGGAGCTTCTATATATGAAGAAATATCTTCAAATGGTGGAATATCTATATATATAGAGGGCAAAGTTAATGATTCTTTAGCTGTAAAAAATAATGATAAAAAAATTAAAATAAATACTACTAAAGAATTGCAGGATAATGTATTAAATGAACTTGATAATACAGATATACTTCTTATGGCTGCTGCTCCTTTAGATTTCAGACCTGCACAAGTTTTTGATAAAAAGGTAAAAAAACATAATATAAATACTATAGAATTAATTGAAAATGATGATATACTTGCATCTTCAAAAAATAAAAAGAAAAATGGAACATTAATAGTATCTTTTGCTGCGGAAACTGCTGAAAATGATGAGGAACTAAAAAATTATGCTGTAGATAAGATGAAAAGAAAAGATGCTGATATGATAGTTGCAAACAAAATACAGGATGCTATAGGAAAAGATACTAATAAAATTACAATATTTTTTAAAGACGGAAGATTTAAATCTTTTCCTCTTTTAAGTAAAAAAGAATGTGCTAAAGAAATAGTTTCTGAAGCTGTTTCAGAATGGAAGAAAAAAAATAATATTACGGGATTTTAAATAATGAGCTATCTTTATGAAATAAAAGAAATTAGTAAGATATATGGACATGGTGGAGGTGCTACACAGGCATTAAAATCTGTTAACCTTACAATAGAAGAAGGAAAACTTACTGCTATATTAGGACCTAGCGGTTCAGGAAAAAGTACTTTGCTTAATATATTAGGTGCTTTGGATAAACCTACAAGCGGACAGGTATTATTTTTGGGTGAGGATATTTCTCATTATAGTGATAAAAGATTAGCTAAATTTAGAAGAGAAAATATAGGATTCGTATTTCAAAGCTATAACTTACTTCCTAACCTAACAGCTATAGAGAATGTTGAATTTTCTACTGAAATTACAGGACTTTCAAGAGGTAATGCAGAAGAGGCTTTAAAATTATTAGGTCTTGAAAACAGAGTAAAACATTATCCTACAGAATTATCCGGAGGAGAACAGCAAAGAGTTAGTATAGCACGTGCCATAGCTAAAAAGCCTAAAGTGGTATTATGCGATGAGCCTACTGGAGCATTAGATAATAAAACAGGTGTTATGGCTCTAAAAATACTTAGAGACCTAAACAGAAATTTAGGAACAAGCATCATACTTATTACACATAGTAAAGAAATAGCTAAAATGGCTGATACTGTTGTGAAAATTTTAAGCGGTGAAGTATTAGATAAATATGATGTGCCAAATCCTTTGAATCCTGAAGATATAGAGTGGTAAAAAAATAATGATTAATATAAAAACTAAACTATTATTTAGAAAAATATATAAGCAGCTTGCTATATTTATGTCTGCTGTATTTATAGTAACATTAGCTGTACTTTTCTTTGTTGCCGTAAAAACAGTATATAGAGATTTTAAATTGTCAGCTGAAAATTATTTTGAAGAAAATACATTAGACGATTTAGTATTATTCGGTATGTTTAATACCAATGATATAGAAACTCTTGAAGAAATGAAAGGCATTGATAAAGTAGTTGCTAAGCATAGATTTCAGGGTAAAATAGATAATATTGATGCTATAATTTATGGCACTGATAATTCTGAAGATAGGATAAATAAGCCTTATGTATATGAAGGAAAATCTGAATTAAAAACTAATGAAATAGCAATCAATAAAAATTTTGCAGAAGCTAACTCTCTAAAATTAGGCGATACTGTAGAATTAGTATTTAATGATAAAACCAATTCATTTGTTATAGCCGCTTTAGTATCTTATCCTAATTATGTATTTTTATTTAAAGACGGAGCAAGCACTGCTTCAGAAGCTAAAGATTTTGCAGTTATAGAAGTTCATGAGGATCATTTTAATTATATACCTTACAATTCAATATATATAAAATACACAGAAGATGCAAATAAACAAAATGTTGAAAATCTAATAAGAATAAAATTAAAACAAAAAATATTCTTATTCACAGATAGAAAACAATCCGTTAACTATGTGAACTATGAACAAACATTGCTTCAAATAGATTCTTTTTCATATATATGTCCTTCTATACTTCTTCTTATGGCAATACTTTTACTTTATATTATACAAAGAAGAAATGTTGCCGTAGAAAGAAAACAAATAGGTATAATGAAAGCTATTGGACTTACAGATTTTTCTATAATGTTTATGTATATAAAATATTCATTCTTAGTATCATTTTTTGGTATACTTTTAGCTTTTATTGCAAGCAATTTCCTTTTGCCTCCTATATTCAATGCTTTAGGAAATATATTCGATATGCCTAATTTTAATCATAACACCTATATAGATTTATGGATAATATCAGCAGCAATTATATTATTCGTATGCATATTCTCTAATCTTTTGGCTGCTGTATCAATATTGAAATTAAATCCTGCTCAGTCTATGAGAGGAGAGCCTCCTAAAGGATCAGGTAAAAGTTTTGTAGAAAAATTACCGATTTGGAATAAATTTTCTTTCAATACAAGATATGCTATAAAAAATGCATCAAGAAGCAAAACAAGATATTTAGCATCTCTTTGGGGAATGTTCGCTGCTATAAGTATGACTATATTTGCTCAGGGATTTAATAATTCTTTTGACTATTTTCTATACAACTTATACGAAAAGTTTGCTTTATATGATGTTGTTGCAAATGTAAATCCTACAAAATGGGAAGATAATTCTGATATATTAACTAATGATGGTATTAAATATTATGATAAAGCAGCTATTTATCAGGCAAGGTTATATCCTGCATTTGAAGATAATGCTGAAAGTTTATATATACCTGCTTTGATATATAAAGACAGTTTTTCTTCTATGGATATACCTAATAATAATGATAAAGAAGATTCTGTAATGATTCCTAAATATTTAGCTGAAAAATTAAATATTAAAGAAAATGATTATATTGGAATAGAGTTATATACTTTAGGAAATAGTATTTCAAGAAGAGTTAAAGTAAGCAAATTCGTTGATCAGCAAGGTATGTTTTATATCTATATAGATAAAAATTTTGCTGAGGAAACATTCGATATAAAAAATGTTTATAACAGCATATTTATATCAACTAAAGATGATTTCACTAAGGAAGATATGAAAGATATATTGGATAAAAGTAAAGAGGTTTCATATTACAGCTTCAGAAGTGATGAATATGAGGCTTATAAAAATCAGATAGCCACTATATATCTTTTGGTGCAGATACTTATATTCATAGCATTCTTACTTGGTGCTACTTCTCTTTATGGTGTAGGTGTTATAACGCTTGCAACTAGAAGATATGAATTCACGCTTCTAAAAGTTATGGGATATACCACAAAAGAAATTATGATAGCCTCATTAAAAGAAACTATCACACAAATAATAGTTGCTATACCATTAGGAATAGCGGCAGGATACGGAATATTATATTTAGTAAAAAAACCTTTCTCAAGCAAATTATTTTCATTCGTTCCGCATGTATATCAGTCAAGCTATATACTTGCTATAGCATTGCTTGTAACTGTAATATTCCTTGTATCTATAATGAGTGCTTATTATATAAATAGATTGGATATGGTTGAAGGATTAAAGGACAGAGAAGAATAATTAAGTTAATGAATAAAAAAAATATACATTTTTTTATTCAAACGCTTGACTTTTTTTTCTGTTATTGTATAATAATAATCACTTCGCTGGTGTAGCTCAATTGGTAGAGCAGCTGATTTGTAATCAGCCGGTTGCGGGTTCGAGTCCCATCACCAGCTCATTTTTTTTTAACGCATTTATTTCTTCAATATTTTCCAATACTAAAAAGTTTTAATAATTAAACAATTCTATTTCGATAATATATTACAAACTAATAGTTAGGATATGATTGTATGTTAAAATTAAAAGATCTTATAAATAAAAAAGGATATTTCATAATAGCTGAAGCAGGATGTAATCATGAAGGCGATTTAAATACTGCAATAAAACTTATTCAAGAAGCTGCTAAATCCGGTGCTGATGCTGTAAAATTTCAAAGCTTCACACAAAAAACTTTATTCGCCGCAAAAGAATATACTAAAATTTTGAAATTAAAAGATGATGCTTTAGACGGTGTTGATAATATCATATTAAAAAAAGAATGGTATGAACCGTTAATAAAAGAAGCTAAAAAAAATAAAATCATATTTATAACAACTCCTTTTTCTGTAGATTCTGTAAATGATATTGTAAGCTACGATATACCTATAATAAAAATAGCTTCATGCGATATAGATAATATACCTTTGCTTGAAGCTGTTGCTAAGACTCAAAAGCCTGTCATACTTTCAACAGGGCTAGCTTTAAATAAAGATATAAAAGAAGCCTTAAAAATATTGAAAAAAAATGAAGTAGCATTATTACATTGCTCTGTAGAATACCCTACTCCTTTACAGAATGCTAGACTCAACAGAATATCTGTTATGAAAAATCTATTTAAAAATAATATAATAGGATATTCAGATCATACTATAGGTATTGAAGCTCCTATAATTGCTGTTTCTTTAGGTGCTAAAATAATAGAAAAACACTTTACTGTTACACCTGAAAAAGAAACAGGAGATCATATAATTAGCTTAGATACAAATGGCATGTCTGAAATGATAAAGTCTATTGATAAAACATTAACTATGCTTGGAGGCGATACTGCAAGCAAGAAAGAGCATGTATTAAGCAAGCAGGAAAAAAAGGAACTTGTATATGCCAAAAGAGGTATTTATTTAAGCCATGCTATGCTTAGAGGTGAAATAATCACAGAAAAAGATTTAATAGCTTTAAGACCTTGCGTTGGAATACCTGCCAAATATTATAATAAAGTTTTAGGTATGAAATTAAAGGTTGATAAAAAATCAAATACTGCTTTAAGTTTTAAAGATTTAAAAAAATAACTTGAAATAAAAAATACTTTATGATAAAGTATACAACAAATAAGGAATGAGGTCTCCTTAAATTATTTAATCAATTTATTAAATAATTAAACCGCTTTATTTATTTTTTATATAAAAGCTGATGACTTCTGCAAATTTCTATGATTTTTTATGATTATTGAAGAATAAATAAAAATCTTTAATAATTGATATATGGATTTGCAGATTCAGTTTTTATATTTTTTTTTCAACTAATATCTAATAATTCATATACTCATAAAGAATCACATACTAATAAAAAAGGATTATATATTTATGCTTCTCAGTTTAGCTTTGATATTTTTATGCGGAATGATACTTGGAAAAATATTTTCACTTTTAAAACTTCCTTCTCTTTTAGGTCTTATAATCACAGGTATAATACTAGGTCCATACTGCTTTAATTTGCTTGATAATTCAATACTTTCAATATCAGCAGATTTAAGAGAATTAGCACTAATAATAATATTAACACGTGCTGGACTTAATCTTGATATAGAAGATTTAAAAAAGGTAGGACGTCCCGCGATACTTATGTGCTTTGTTCCAGCAACTTTTGAAATAATAGGAATGATTTTAGTGGCTCCAAAACTTTTTGATATAAGTTTATTGGATGCTGCTTTAATGGGTTCTGTTGTTGCTGCTGTATCTCCTGCTGTGCTTGTACCTAAGATGCTTAAACTCATAGATGAAAGATACGGTACTAATAAAAGCATACCTCAATTATTAATGGCAGGAGCTTCCGTTGATGATATATTTGTAATAGTATTATTTACATCTTTTACTTCTCTTGTAAAAGGAGGCAATATCTCTTATCTTGATTTTATAAAAATACCTACTTCAATTATATTCGGGCTTTTGTTGGGAGTGATTATTGGTTTCATATTATCCAAATTCTTTACCAGATTTCATATAAGAGACAGTGCTAAAGTAGTTATAATACTAAGCATATCATTTATACTTGTAAGCATAGAAAATTCAATATCAAATCTATTTGGAGGCATTATAGGAATATCCGGACTTTTAGCCGTTATGAGTATAGGAGCATATCTTAAAAAATCAAAAGAAGAATTATCAAAAAGACTTTCATTAAAATATTCTAAACTTTGGGTAGCTGCTGAAATTATGCTTTTCGTACTTGTAGGAGCTGCTGTAAATATTAATTATGCTATGAAAGCCGGAGCATTAGGAGTTATATTAATATTTGCTGTTTTGATATTCAGAATGTTTGGGGTGCTTGTATCATTAATAAAAACTAAATTAAATAAAAAAGAGAGAATATTTAGTATGATTGCATATTGTCCAAAAGCAACAGTGCAGGCTGCAATAGGTTCAATTCCTTTATCATTAGGTTTTGCTTCAGGAGAGATTATACTTGTTATAGCAGTTCTTGCCATACTTATAACAGCCCCATTAGGAGCTTTTGCAATAGATGCTACCTATAAAAAATTATTAGAGCATGAATAAATTAGTAATAATATAACAATAATTAAGGGCTTGTATTTTAATAAAAAATCAAACCCTTAACATATATTATAAAAAATCACTTACCTGTAACATTTATAGCATCATAATCAGAGAAATCATTTTTACTTTCAATATCTTTTTTCTCATAATCTTTTAGAGGTATTTTATTTCTTATAGCAGCATAAACAGTAGGTACTATTATAAGAGTAAATGCTGTTGAAACTAAAAGCCCGCCTAGTATAGCAATAGATAAAGGCTGATACATTTCGTTTCCGCTTCCTCCTGATAATGCCATAGGTAAAAGTCCTAATATAGTTGTAAGCGTTGTCATAAGTACCGGTCTTAATCTTCTAGGTCCTGACTCCAATGCCGATTCATCTCCATTGAGATTTTTTTCATGCATAAGCTGATTCATATAATCTATAAGTACAATACCATTATTTACTACAATACCAATCAAAACAATAAATCCTATTCCGCTGTATACGCTTAAAGTTTGTCTTCCTATAAATAATGCTAATAAAGAACCAGCGAAACCAAATGGTATTGCTAATGCTATAACGAAAGGAGCAATAAAAGATTCAAACTGACTAGCCATTATAGCATAAACTAAAACCAATGCTAATATAAAGGCCTGAATAAGTTGTAAAAATGCTTCTTTCATATCCTCAAAATCTCCGGCATAATTAATAGTAAATCCTGAAGGAAGAAATACTTCTTTTGAAATATTTTCCTGAACATCCTGCATTATTTCGCTTAATGCTCTATTATATGCTGATGCTTTTATAGTTGTAATTCTTGTACTGTCTTTTCTTTCTATCTCCGTAGGGCCATAGCTTTTTTCTATAGTTGCTACTGATGATATAGGTACTATTCCTGCTGTTGTAGGTATCATAAGTCTTGATATATCATCTATTTTTAATCTGTCAGGCTCTCCAAGCTGAACATTAACATCTATATCTGTAACATCAGAATTGAGAGGTGTCATAGTTGTAGCTGTTGTACCTGCAAAACTTGTTTTAATAATATTTGCTATTGTGTTTACATTAATACCCATTTTGGCTGCTATTTCTCTATTAACATATATTTTAAGTTCAGGATTTGAATCATCTCTTGTAAGTCTAGGCTCTCTTATTCCTTCTATATCCGATATTGATTTTATTATATTATTTGCTATTTCTGTAGACTTATCTAAATCATCTCCTACAAGTTCTATTTCTATTTCCTGTCCTCCTGTTCCTCCGTTTCTTCCGCCTCCTCCTATAGCTGAAGTTGTTACAGCAGATATATTAATCTGTGCCGGATATGATACTAATCTATTTCTTGTTATCTCTATATATTCATCAACAGACAATTTTCTTCCTTCACTTTTATCTCTAAGCTGCACTCTTATTTCCGCAGAATTTTCTTCAGAACCTGATTTTACTCTAGACTGCATTCTGTCAAAATCCTCTCCTATAGCATCTTGTATATCGCCTTCCATTCTTGTAATGAAAGCCTGTGTTTGTTCTGATTTAGTCCCTACAGGCATTTTTACTTCTATCTTAAATTGTCCTTCATCTGAAGTAGGAAATCCTTCTTTACCTATAAAAATTAAACCTAATATTATTATTACAAATACTACTGATAATGAAGAGATAAATACTTTCTTTTTATTTTTTATAGAATAGCTTAATAAATTAGAATATAAGTTATTAATTTTGCTATGGAATTTATCATTAACAAAATTTTCTATAGGTATTAAAAATTTAGTTTTCTTATTTGTTACAAGTCTAGCACCAAGCATAGGAACTATTGTAAGAGCAACGAATAAAGAACCTATCATTGAAACTGTAACTGTAATACATAAATCTCTGAATAATTGTCCTGTTTGTCCTTCAACGAAAAGGAAAGGTAAGAATACCGCTATAGTTGTAAGAGTAGAAGCAGATATTGCAAGAGCTACTGTAGAAGTACCATTTATAGCTGATGAATATTTACCATATCCATTATTTCGATAATAGAATATATTTTCCAAAACTACAATGGAGTTATCAACCATCATACCAATACCTAAAACAAGTCCTGATAATGATATAATATTCAAAGTTATTCCCATAAAATACATCAATGTAAATGTAATTATAATAGATATAGGAATTGAAACTGCTATTATAGAAACTGTTTTTACATTCCATAAGTAAAGCATTAATATAATAACGGCAAATAATCCTCCCTGCCAAGCTGTATCTAATACTCCGTTTATAGCCTCATTTACATTATCAGCACTATTAAATAATATTTCATACTCTACGCCTTCAGGAAGATTAAGATTAGCTAATTGCTTTTTTACAGCCTTTGATACATTAACAGAATTTCCGCCTGATTCTTTATTAACTGATACTGATATTGCAGGCATTCCATTGATTTTTACTATCTCAGAGTCATCACTGTATCCTTGATAAACTCTTCCTATATCCTTTAATTTTATAGGAGTATCATTTGTTTTTAAAGCCACAACAGTATTTTCAATATCTTCAGGAGTTGTAAACTCTCCCATAGTTCTTAGAGTATACTTATAAACTCCTTCATAAGTATCACCGCCTGATAGATTCTGATTTTCTGATGATAAAAGAGAAACTATACTGTTAATATCTATTCCATAAGCATGAAGTCTATTTAAAACTAAATCGACTTTCATCTCACTTTTAAGTCCGCCTCTTATTTCAGCTCTTGCTACTCCTGAAGCCTGCTCTATTTTATTTAATATCTGATTATCTATTAATGTATATAATGCTCCTAAATTATCTGTACCGAAAAAAGCTATTTCCATTATAGGAGTCATATCTGTAGAAAATTTAAGTACTGTAGGGCTGTCTGCATCATCCGGAAGCGAATTTTTTATTCCGTCTATAGCTTCTCTTACATCTGCTGTAGCAACTGCTAAATCAGTACCCCAGTTAAATTCTATAAATACGCTTGATTTACCTTCTTCCGAAGTAGAAGTGATTGTATTAATATCGCTTACAGTGGCAACTGCATTTTCAACTATTCTTGTAACTGATTTTTCTACTTCTTCAGGACCAGCATTCTCATACTCTGTACTTACTGTTATATAGGGAAGCTCCATATCCGGTAAAAAATCAACTGCTAATTTACTTAAACTTACAAACCCTAATATCAATACTGCTATCATACACATAAAAACCGCTACGGGTCTTTTTACTACTAATTCTATAAAATTTCTCATTCGCTTCACCCTACCTTTTATATAGCATACTATATATGTTAAACTCTTATTAAATTCTTTATTTTAGACGAATAATTAAAAAAAAAGTTGCAATATAAACTATTTTTTTATCAATATAATTATTTTATTTTTCAAATTTTTCTAATTCTTCACATAACTTTATAAAGTCTTCATAAACTTTTATAGACTGCAAATATCTTAAATCTATCATATATCCTGAATCAATATGTTTAAAAAATTCAGCATCCCAAAGTTCTGTTTCTATAAAGCCTTTTTTATAATCATATTTATAAGGTTCAAATTTAAACATGTAGGTTCTAAAATATTTAACTTTAGCAAAACATAATTTATATATTCTGAATAATATACCTATAGTATCATTCCTATTCAAAAATTTGTCAGTAAATATTAATGTCTTATGTGAGTTTTCTTTCTCCTGATACCAAGAATCTCCTTCTTTGATAAGATCATATTTTTTTATTATATTTTCTTTGTCAGCGGTATAGAGAGAAGTAAAATTATAATCATATACTACCTCTTTATAAATAAAATCTATCCCATCGCATGCTATATAAAAATAACTGTTCATATCATCTGCTTTAATTTTTATCATTATAGAATATTTACCGTTAATAACATTTTTATATTTTTTTATTACTTCTTCAATTTCATCATTACTGCATAAATGAAATATATCATATTCATTTGGGCATGCATTAAAATACTTTGAGCATTGCACAAAAGAAGCATTTCTAAAAATAATTTCTATAATATGACTGCAGCTTAAATCATTACCTCCTACTATATTCAAGTTATTTCCATAATTAGAAATCATAAAATCAAGCCACATATTATTTTTTATTGAATTATTTATATTTTCTATCTTCTCTTTTGCAATCAATATATTAATTTCATCTATATAGCTTTTAAACTCTCTTTCCATATATTTAAAATTTGTAAAAGCAACTTTATCATCATGCATAAGCACTTTTATACATATAGCATCATTATCTGATATATAAAATAAATATTTTTTTTCATCATTAAACAATAAAAAACCTTCATCTGATTGTTCTATTTTTGCATTTATTTTGGATTTTATATATTTCATAAGTGAAAACATAGCTTTTTCATCATTACTTTTATTGTCATAAAGAAGTTTTATTGTTTTTGATTTACCGTCTAAAAAAATTATTTTATACATTAGTTATCCAAATCATATGAAAATATATTGTTTTATTATAATATAAATACTTTATTTTTTAAAGCATAAAAAGATATGATCATTTTAGGAACTTTTTAATAATTCATTCGTCTAAATGATAAATAATCAATTAAGAGGTTTTTATATGAAAAAAATAATGATTATTGCCATATTAATTTTTAATATATATAGTTTATATGCCGAAGAACATTTTATAATAAATGATGCTTCTATGAAAGTGTTAACTGATGCCGGAGTGGATATAAGTCTAGAAAAAAAATACACTATAAATTCAATCACAAAGAAATACTTAAAAGATGCTAGAAAGATTTTATTTGAAATAAATAAAATCGATATGAAAATAAATGATGAATTTAAAAAAGAAGATATAGATTTAGACAGTGTTAAACAGTTAATATTCGAGAAAAAAGCAAAAGAAGCCGATTTTGATTATACTATAATGTCATGCGACTTGGATATATTATCATTATTTTCAAATAATGAGATAAAAAGGATAAAATATTATATTATTTTTAAAAAATAGCGGGAACTTTTTATATAAGAATTACGTCTAACAATGCAAAAGATAATATAATATTGAAAGTTATGGAGTGATAAGGAGAGTTTATGAATAAAATATTTTATACTGTATCTTTAATATTATTATTATCTTTGTCAATTTTTGCACAACCGGGTCCTAAAGGTCCCGGTCCTCATGGGCCTGGACATGGAAGAAACAGAAGAGGGGGCGAATTTGATAAAAGATTAGGACATGATCCTTTACAGTTTTTTAGAAAAATTGGTATAACTCTAACTGATGAACAGGCTGAAAGAATGTATGATATAGCCATCAAATTTATTACAGAAGAAGAACCTATCAGATTAGAAATAGAAAGAATAGAGAACAGTATAAGATTGGAGTTAATGAAAGACAATACTGATAGAAATGCTATTAAAGAGCTGATAAAACAGAAAAAAGAACAAGAGGCTTTAAGAGATTATTTAAGGATAGTGAGAGATTTGGATATTATAGCTGTTCTTACTCCAGAGCAAAAAGCTCAGCTAAACAGTTGCATGATGAGATAGGTAATTTTTATAAGGATAAATATGAGCAGCGCTATGGCTTATGAAGATAATATAGATGCATTCAAAACAGGTAATGAGGAAGCTTACAAAGAGCTTATAGAAATGTATAAAAAACCATTATTCAATTTGGTTTATTCTATCATTTCTAATAAAGATGAAGCTGAAGAGATTGTGCAGGACGTTTTTGTAAGTTTTTACATAAAACGTGAAAGTTTTGAAGGAAGAAGTAAAATATACACTTGGCTTTATAGGGTTTCTTTTAACAGGGCTGTTGATCATATAAGAAAAAAAGAGCGAGAAAAAAAATACCGCTTAAAAGAATATAGAAATTCTGAAGTACAGGAATCTGGAAATGATGACAGCATACATAGAATTATATTAGCCGAGGCTTTGGAAAAATTGGAAGATGATTTCAGAATTCCGCTTATGATGGCTGAATATGAAAATTATTCTTACAATGAAATATCCGAAAAATTGGATCTGCCGGTTAATACTGTTAGAACTAGGATATTCAGAGCTAGAAAAAAACTTCTATCTATTATGAAAAAAATGGGGGTGAGCTTATGAAAAATAATCATGAATATTATGAAATGCTTATCAGCAGACATAAGGACAATGATTTAGATGCTAATGAAATATTTGAAATGGAAAAACATTTAGCTTCTTGTAAATCTTGTCAGAAATTCAGAGATGAAATCAATTCTATGTCATCTATACTTTTAGGTATGTCAAATATCAAAATAAATAAGAAGCCTGCAAGCATTTTCAATAAAAAGAGAGTTATAGCAT